>NC_008531.1:1068500-1373000 GCF_000014445.1 Leuconostoc mesenteroides subsp. mesenteroides ATCC 8293
GTGATGATGGTGAACGGCACCACACGGTAACGCCGATTGTTAGATTTCGAAGTGGTCATTACGAAGTGGATCTTGTGTTACGTGATAACAACACATCTGACGCTTTCCCAGATGGCATTTTTCACCCGCATCCAGATGTTCAGCATATTAAACAAGAAAATATTGGTTTGATTGAGGTGATGGGATTAGCAATTTTACCGCCACGTTTGAAAGCAGAATTAGCTGAAGTTGCGCAATATTTATTAGGCAATGATAATAACATTGCATTAAAACACCGAACATGGGCAGATGCTTTGAAGCAATCTGAAGTGATTAACGCGAATAATGTGACCCATATCGTGCAACAAAGCGTGGGACAGATTTTCAGTCGCGTACTTGAGGATGCAGGTGTCTTCAAAAATGATCAATCTGGACAAGATGGTCTGGAAAAGTTTATTAAGCAAATCGAAGTAGGGGAATAAATCAAAATGGCAGTATTAGTACTTGGTGGTGCAGGATATATTGGCTCACACATGGTGAAACGGTTGGTTGAAGCAGGACGCGACGTGGTGGTTGTGGACGCCTTGTTCACTGGACACCGCGCAGCAGTTAATCCAGCAGCGACATTTTATCAAGTTGACATTCGTGATAAGGCAGAATTGTCGGCAGTGTTTGATAAAGAAAACATTGAACAAGTGGTTCATTTTGCAGCCTTTTCAATTGTGCCAGAGTCAGTGGCAAACCCGCTGAAATATTTTGACAACAATACTAGTGGCATGATTACGTTGTTGGAAGTGATGAAAGCACATGACGTCAAACAAATCGTCTTTTCATCAACCGCCGCAACTTATGGTAATCCGGTGCATATTCCGATTAAGGAAACTGATCCGCAAAATCCGATTAACCCCTATGGTGAATCAAAGTTGATGATGGAAAAAATCATGAACTGGTCCGACCAAGCTGACGGGGTTAAATGGGTCGCGTTGCGCTATTTCAATGTGGCTGGTGCAGCAGAAGATGGCACGATTGGTGAAGACCACAATCCAGAAACACACTTGGTACCAATTATTTTGCAAGCTGGTTTGGGACAACGTGATTATATTGAAATGTTTGGCGATGACTATAATACACCAGACGGCTTTAATGTACGAGATTATGTGCATGTCTTAGACTTGGCAGACGCGCATATCTTGGCATTGCAGTATTTAGCTGATGGTCATGAGTCAAATCAGTTTAACTTAGGATCAGCGACTGGATTTTCAGTGAAAGAGATGGTTGAGGCGGCACGGGAAGCAACAGGGGTTGATATTCCAGCTAAAATTGGGCCACGTCGAGCGGGTGATCCTGATATTTTGATTGCCAATTCAGATAAGGCACGAGAGGTGCTGGGCTGGGCACCAAAGTATGATAATGTGCAAGACATTATCAAGACAGCTTGGCAGTGGCATCAGAGTCATCCTAAGGGTTATGATGAACGACATGAGGATCAATAACAATAATAGTGGAGATAACAATATGGAATCCAAAATATATAGAGAATTAGAGCGAGAATTTCAATCAAAATTTGACTCTCAACCCAGTGATTTTTTCTTTTCACCTGGTCGAATCAATTTAATTGGTGAACATACAGATTATAACGGAGGACATGTTCTACCTGCGGCTATAACGATTGGCACCTATGGTGCTGCAAAGTCTCGCCATGATAGATTTGTTAAACTATACTCCAAAAATTTTTCAAATGAGGGCGTTATTACTTTTGATATTAATGATGAAAATCATTTGCAGAAAGGCTCATGGGGAAATTTTGTAAAAGGTGTGCTTCAATCATTGAGATTGTATGGTAATAAATTCGACCATGGATTTGAGCTAGCTATTGTCGGTAATATTCCCAATGGATCAGGATTATCTTCATCCTCGTCCTTAGAATTACTTGCTGGAATTGTAGTAAAAAAGTTGTATGATCTAAAAATTCCTCGTCTACAATTAGTTGCTAGCGGTCAGAAAGCGGAGAATGACTATATTGGTGTTAATACTGGTATTATGGATCAATTTGCAATCGGATATGGTGAAAAAAATCAAGCAATTTATCTCGATACCAATACGATGATTTACGAACTTGTTCCCGTGGAAATGCGTGACAACGTTGTAGTAATTATGAACACCAACAAGAAAAGAGAGCTATCCGATTCTAAATATAATGAGCGTGTTAGAGAAACCCAAGAAGCGGTCTTTGACTTACAAAAAGAATTGAGAATCAATTTTTTGGGGGAAATTGACAGTAAAACATTTGAAAAAAGCAAACATTTAATTAATAGAGAAGTTGTGGCGCGTCGAGCGAAACATGCAGTTAGTGAAAATGAAAGAACTAAAATAGCCGTTAAACTTTTAAAAGATAATCATATGATGGAATTTGGCAGGTTGCTAAATGAGTCTCATGAATCATTAAAGACTGACTATGAAGTGACAGGAATTGAACTTGACACCTTAGTAGAGACTGCTCAAAAAGTCCCAGGCGTTCTAGGCGCAAGAATGACCGGAGCAGGGTTTGGGGGCTGTGCTATTGCTTTAGTTAATAAACGAAATGTTGCTGAATTAAAACAAATAGTTGGAAAAGCATACAAAGATAAAGTTGGATATGAAGCTTCATTCTACGTCGCCGAAATTGGACAAGGAGTTCATTCAATAAGTTTAAATGCTGAGAAATAGTATACTTATAGTTATTAACCAGCAGTTGAGTAAATGCTCTTATACTAAAAAAATTACTAACATTAAAGGTGAAGATTACTCTCGACGGAGATGATCTTCACCTTTTTTGGATTTATTCTAAAATTGGTAGTGAAACTTAGGTCTTTGGTCCTTTTGACACCAGATGTCGTAGAAAAAATGGCCATTTCACTGGCTTTACCACACAATTTGATCTTAGTAAGTTAGGCGCTAGACGTCGAGTATAGAAAAATAAATGGTCGTGAGGTTTCAGTGGTTGTTTCAAATATTTTTTAAGGAGATGCTATTATGCACTACGTTATTGGTATTGATGTCTCTAAAGCTACTAGTCAAGTTGCGGTGGCGATTGATGGTAAGGTAACTCAACATTTCAAGATAACCCATGATGCTCTGGAATTCAATCAACTCAATACAATTATCATGCAATTTAATAAATTTCCTGATATTGTTTTTGAGGCGACCGGTATTTATTCGCGACGATTGAAATCATTTTTGGATTGGCATAATTATCCCTATACTTATCTCAATCCCTTAGCAGTGCTCAGAAGTCAAGAAAATGGTAATAATATTCATGAACTCGCCTTCTCAATCAGAGGCGATTGGTTAGTTAAAAACAATCTCTATGATCCCGAAATCCGTATGATAGACCAAAATAAGTTGAAGCATGCAGAACAAGAGGTTGCTAAGACGCTAATTAACAAAGGATTTAATTTACCTTTGGGAGAAGATGAAAATGACGTTGTTTGGTTTGGTGTGATTCATCAGGATACTGACCACCTAAACATGCATCTGTGGTTTGCTAAAAAAAGCCAAGAAACGCGGTCTGAGATGGTCAAGCAAGAAGGTAAGTACAAAGGGCAGCCAATCGGCGTTATACCTCTGGAAGTGATTGAACAAGCCAAGCGACAGTTTAGAAAACAATTAATGTCGTCACAGGAACTAAGACGGCATCAGGAAATATTAAAAGGTGTTGGTGGCTTTAAAAAAGAAATTGTTGAGACAGCGCCAGAGAACCTTTTAAATGATCGGCATGCTAAAGCCATCAAACAAATTTATGATGCTTTACCTCAAGACATGAAAGGGCGGTGGCAAGTTGGTAACGCCCATTTAACAGCAGGAAAAGGCAAGATGGCAAAAGCAAATCAATTAACCAATCAGCTTTTAGATGATTTGTTTGACAAAGAGCTAAAACCCGAATATGAAGGATTTAAGTCGTTAGCTCAAGAATATGATGCCATTAATATTGAAGATCAGGGTTTGATGCATAAAGGACAACGTAAATGGTCTGAAAATAAGGAAGATGAATTAAGAAAGCGCTTAGCGAATCAACTCTACAAACATTTAGCACAAATTGAAGATACCTCATTAAATGATATTGACCAACAGATGTCTGAGTTACTAAGCCATGTTAAACAGAAGAACAAGGGCAATAACGTAGATAAAACTAAACTAATAGCTAGCCCTCAGGAAAAAAATTTGGCCCCAAAATCGTTGATCAACACTGTAAATTCAAATTCAAAGCCCGTCGGTGAGCAGATGCCTGTGCGGGGTAGTTCATTTAATAAAATTAGTCGCTTGTGGCAGCAGGACATTCGTGCTGAAACAAACGCAGAACTTCAATTCCTAAGAAATCAAAATAAGGTCGAACACGAAAAGGCTCAAGAACAATATGAATCACAAGTTTTTAGAGGACTATAAAGTCCGACAACGAAATCATTAGAACGCCAAATATTAAGTTCTATTCATAATGAAGTAGAAATTGTAAATATCAATTGAAATAAATACATAATTCATACTTTTCTTTGATTTCAGAACGTTTAGTTGATAAAATTAAGATTATATTAATATAAGCTTAAAACAAAAGGGACAAATTAAATGGCGTTTTCAGTTGAAAAAAGTAAAATGAGCAATTTTCTTAACAAGGAAATAATATATGAAGTACCTGGTTATCAACGCCACTATGCTTGGAAAAATGTTCAACAAACTCAGTTTTTAGATGACTTCGAAAAACAGGTAACAATAGGACATGAGAGTGATTATTACTTGGGACAAATACTGACTTCTGGAGAGGGACATCGCGAAGCTATAGTGGATGGACAACAGAGAATTATTACTACAATAATAGTTTTAAGAGTTGTAATTGACTTATTAAACACTTACAAGAAAAAATTAAAACAGGATAAGCTAGAAGTTTTATCAAAAAGAATAGAATCCCAAATAAGTAGGTACAATAGGTGTCTTTATGTAACTAAAGAAAGCGAGCCTGAACGGAAAATAATTACTGGCGATAACTCTATAATACTGAACTCTATTACAGATGGAACTTATTCAGAAAGTTTAATTTCTAATAAATCCTCTCATCAAGATAAAGTATTGTCGGAATCATACATTAGTATTTCAAAAGATATCAAGTCCCGTACTCTAAAGAGAAGAGCTTTAAAAGATAGAGCTGAATATATTATGGATTTAATGCATTCTATTCTTTCATCACAGTTAGTGATTATTCACGATTCTAATCAAGATACAGGCTTCAAAATATTTAAAGACATAAATTCGAAAGGTATACCACTTACACAATTGGATTTGCTAAAAAGCTCAATTTTCGAGGAACAAAACAATAAATCAGCTACTGCAATGCAACAAATAGAGGCACATTGGAAAAACTTAGAGTCATTAGCCTATGAAAAATTAAATATGGATTTTTTTGATTTTATTGTATTATCATGGTCTGTTCTTTATCCAAAAACAATAACTGAAATTGACAGTGGCGCATCTCTATATGATTTATATAATGAGTTGACAGATACAGACGATAACCTTTCTACAACCCTCATTGACAACTTTATTGAAGTCGGAATAGATGCTGAAAATATCATTTCAAGTAACGTATATAAGTCAAACGCTGCATATACTCAATTTAACAACGAAAATTCGGCAATAAAAAATTTACTTTTACAAAATGACTATAAATCGTTCCAAAAGATGGAATTTATCTTCATTGGATTGGCCTTTAAAAGTAAACATAGCAGTGAGAATAACGCCAAAAAATATAGTCGTGCTCTCAGAGAAAGTAGTAGCCTATTTTTGTTGTTGTCAACTTTATTATTGGTTTTTAAATTAAATGCTGACGAAAATGAAAGAAGAATTTACATTGAAATTCAAAAACTAATTAAAGAATGCCATACAGTATTATTGAATAGCGAACCCAATGAACTTACTGGTAATATCAAACTATTGCATGAGAAATTACAAGACATATTCTCGCAAGACGATCTTGATGTAGCTTTTAAAAAAGTTACATTTGTTAAAAAAATAGCCCACAGTGGGACGGTGTTGGTAAATCAATAATGTATCAATTAGCAAACAATTACAATTCATTTAGTACCAATGGGCAAGATTACTCAATCGAACACATAATTGATAAAGAATTTAAAAGTGAACCAAATCGCTATATGCTGGGCAACTTACTAGTTTTAAATAAAAATTACAATGCTGAATGTAACGATATGAAATCATCTTTTGAACAAAATCAATTGAGCATATACTTAGAAAAAAAATTTCAGATATATAAAAAAAGCAACTACACCAGCGTACAAATGTTTCTAGAGGATAATAATTTTATAGACTTTAATTCAAAAAAAATTACAGACCGAACATATGAAATATCTTATAACTACTACCATTCTTTAATTCTGAAGGATAAGTAAGGTACAGCAAAATTTAAAACAAATTAAATACAAATGAATAGATATTTTTATACTCCTATTATTCTTCGTGGGTTCACCCAATCAACGGTATAATTAATTTTTCAGATTAATTTTTTTAAAAAAATCCCTTGTCCAGAGAGGAGCTGTAATAATTTATGAAAAACAAATAAAAGCTACTGACATAAATTTTTTACGTATTTACATTGTTACATTTTTGTAGAAGAAATGGATGAACGTAAAATTAATCGAATTTTTGATATTGGAATAAACTTGTCAAATTAAAAAATCAACACACAAGACAAGTTTAAAGTTGTTAAAAACAACAAGATGTGAGAAGTTTCTGCATGCGTGTAGATTTTTGTTTACTCTGTAGACCAAACTATTTTTATGCCAATTAGACCATGAAGATAATAATTGATATTTTGTGCAATTCGATCATTTTAGAATTCAATAGAAAGGTTCACAGACGTTTCAACATCGAAGAAAGGGAGTTACTTTCAGTAAAAAATTTTTAATTGTACAGCCATCCTTCTATGTACATTTTCTTTAAAATAATTAACGGACTAAGTACGAAAAATTTTGAATCAGTCTAAATAATAAAAGAAGGAGTAAATCGAATTACAAAAAACCTAATGAAACTTAACCAAAAATCACAGGTTTGAGTGTATCAATTCTTGGAGATATGACTACTGATGAGTAACAATATAAACGATATAAATGAAATAAAAGATCAAATGTTGAAACGTCAAACTGTTGGAAAAATTTTTACCGAAATACAAAAACTTAAACACGTAGATTCCAATAGAAAAGAGAAATTTCGAAAAAGGTGGCTATGGGAGTTAATTCAAAATGCAAACGATTGTTGTAAAAAAAATACAAAGTTAGATATTCAGATTTTATTTGACGAAAATACTAAGAATTTAAAATTTATCCATAATGGTCGGGGGTTTCAATTGTCTGAGTTGTGGGCATTAATAACACAAGCATCAAGTAAGCAATCAAGCGAAGAATCAACAGGCCAATTTGGAACTGGGTTTATTACAACAACAATTTTGTCACCAAAAATTAAAATTTCGAGTTTCTTAGAAGATAGTGGCAATGACTTTGAAATCACTATAGATCGTTCAGGAGAAACACACGAAGACATTGCAGCATCAGTTGAAGAAAACTTTAGTTTACTTGAAAACTTAAATTGTACAGAACCTAATTTTTTTCAAAGCAAAACTACAGTATTCGAGTATGATTTGAATAATTCGGATGATGTTGATGAATCAATCAAGGCAGTCCAAAATGGCATAAAAAGCTTGCATGAACATGCCCGTTATTTATTAGTACTAAACACGTCTATTAATTCGATCACTGTCAATGATACGAAGCTATCTCTATACTCAGATAGTCAAAAGTTTAAAAATATGGAAAACATGAAGATGTTTGCAGTCAAAAATTCTGCGCAGCAAGATTATCAATATGTTGCCAAATACGATTTTGAAAATGGAAGTTTGTTAACTCCCCTAGAAAAAAAGGACTCAAATTTTTCTTTTTCTCAAATTTCTGATCAAACAGCCAGATTATTTTGCAAATTTCCATTGGTGGGAACAGAAAAATTCCCTTTTCCCATTGTATTAAATTGTGACAATTTTAACACTGAACTTGACCGTGACAATATCTACATTGGGGATCCCTTAAACACTAGTATTCTTGATACTGCTGCTGCCTCATTCAAAGATATTTTAAATAGTTTGAGTTCACAAACAGAAGTAGATATTTATAATGTTTGTAATTTAAATATTGATTCTGTTAAAAAAATGAAAAAATCGCAATGGTTAAATTCTATTTTAGAGACAATCAACAACACAAGAATGGTGGAAACATCAAGTGGTAATTTAATTTCAATAACGAACCAAGCTGGTGATATTCAAGTTTTGGTACCTACATGTGCTAAGGAAGAATATTTTGACGATTTTTGGGAATTGTCATATAAATTACCTAATATTCAGATTACTTCTAAAGATACATCAAGTGGTTGGCGCAAAATTATAAACAATAATTTTACGTTTGAAAATGTGCAGCAGGAATATTTTAGAAATAAAGATTTAAAAAAATTTTTGAGTATTTTTAATAATGGTGAAGAAGCCATTGAGTGGATTAATAAATATTACTCGATATTTGAAAAAGCTGATCCTAAAAATTTATCAGAATCCTTACTACCCAATTGGTCTGGTGAATTTAAACTTGCCAAAACAATGAAGTATACTAGTGGGATAGATGAGCTGTTTGATTTACTGCTGATTATTATTCCAGAAATGAGTAAAAAAATCATTCACCCAAAAATAATCATTCCACAAACAATTTTAAGCAACATTACTATATTTGGAGACAAAGAACAGGCAAAATTAATGGAAGACAGAGTATTGGGAATAATGCACAGACTTGATATTGAAAACAATGGGAAGAGAGAAAGCGAAAATCAAATACTTTTCGATAAAATTTTAATTTTCTTCTCAAAATATCAAACGTTTTCAAAAACCAATTTACCAACTTTGTATAAAGAACGAAACAAATTACGACCCGTAGACTTCTCAGAAGAACTTAACAAAATTGGAGATATTATAACTGAAAAAGGGATATCCCCAGATTCCTTAAAAAATATCTTATTAAATACCGAATTTACTCAAGCTGTCGAAAACGGATTGCTGGATGATCCAGAATTAATAGATAGATTGAGGCATGAAATCTTGCACACTCCAGAAGCTGCAATAAAGGTTCAAAAATTAATCAAGAGATCTGTAACCAATGTTTATTGTTCATTATTAAGTAATCCATTATATACTGTTCCTAGTACTGTAGAATTATGGAAAAAGGAAAGTCTATCTGAAACCGTTTTCAAAGCAAAGAAGCAAGGTCGCGACATTTTAATTGTTGTCAGACCAACTGATGAACAAAAAATTATTTTTTATAGTGAAGAAGAATTGAGCACATTGAGCAGTGATAAATTTGAGTTGTGGACTGACAACAATGAAATTGTTACACCAGTATCATTGGGAGACTTGTTAAGGACAACACAAATTACGGAAATACCTTTAGTAAATTTGTTTACGGAGAAAGACAATGAATGAGAGTATCAGTGATATATTGATGACGAACCAACGAGGGAACGTAAGATATGTTTTCCCAGGGGAAAATACAGAAACATTGGCTAAAATGATAGCAACATTAGCAAACACAAAAATGGGAGGAAAAATTTTATTGGGTTTTCAAGACAGAGGAAATATAATTGAATGTAAAGGCTTTTCTTTCCCTTTGCCCAAAAGAGAGGAAATTGTAGACTTTTTGGATGGTTTTGCAGGGTTCGAAATTTTCGATGCTTCATATTACAAACAGCGAATTGCAGTGATTAATGTTCCGCCTAGTTTTGAAAAAATTGCTTTTTCAAAAAATAAGTTTTATAAGTTTGATAGTAATTATACTAATGAACTTTCAGAAAAAAAGCCAGTTAAATTATTTATCTCTTATAATCATGAAGTATCTGAAATTGCCGACTTTATTGAAACAAAAATGAAACAATTGTTTCATTACGACTTGATTATCACCCGAGACACCTCATTAGTATACAAAGATGACATTGACAAATTTATGTTGTCCATAAAAAAACATGATATTGTTCTATCCTTAATATCAAATTCCTACCTTGAGTCAGAAGCATGCATGTACGAAATATCAGAATTAATGAAAGATTCGGAGTACTCAAAAAGATTAGCGTTTATAGTTTTGACTGAAAAAGATAACGAATTATTGGAAAAACCAATTAGTATAGAAAAGTTAGTGCCGTCTATTTATAGTGATAATAGATTCAAGTACGTAACATTTTGGAATGATAAAATTGATTATTATCAATCTGTGTTGAAAGATACTAAGCATCATCCAGAAACTTCTTTAGAGATTATAGACACGCTAAGAAGAATCACTAATATAGCTAATAATATTGGCGAATTCGTTAGCATGTTAAACAAAACAATGGGAAAGTCATTGTTCGATATGATTGATGATGATTTTTCTGATATTGCCAATATGATCAAAAAATATGTTGATTAAAGGTAAATAAAATTCTACACCTAGTTGATATTATCCTGAAAATGAAAGGGTAAAATTTATTTAGAAGTTTTATTTAGGAGGTTTTAGTTTGAAACAATCAAAGTCAAAAGATTTTAATATATATTATCTTAGTTTTACCAAGGTTTATGAAATTGCCATGATGATAAATAATGTTATTTTATCAAAAATAGAAAAGAATCACACAAAGAGCTTTGAAGAACAGTATGGATTTACTTCGTCCATTTCTGCGCAAGGGTCAAAGTTTTTTTTAAATGGTATTAAAGCATCTATTTCAACAGATTCAAAAGAAACAGCCTTTTCATCATCTAGGGTTGTTGAAACTCTCGATGTTAAAACTACCAAGTCGATATTACTTCGTAGAGTAATTGAACAGTGTATGAAAATCAGTTCTTTTGGGAACAGTAGTGAAGGCGATTTAATTAAAATTGATCATGTGAAGTTAGAGATTCTAGACGAAGAAAGCTTAAGGCGATTCCTCATTATTAGAAGAGATGCTCTAAAAGGTATGAAAGTGGAAGGCATGGAAGTGAATAATATAGTGAGTTCAATGCTTCAAGACTATGCTTACATACTAAAGGGAAGAGTTCATAATGATTTTACGAATTCGTATTGCTCAGAAGAAATTCTAATTAAAATTCCTTTAGAAATACAAACGGAATTCGAAAATAAATATAGTATTGATGACTTATTAATAGGTCATGTGTCAATCATAGGAGTTTATAAAGGATTGATTGAAAAAGAATCGGTCTCTTCTAATACATTTACTTTTTTTCAAGATATAGGTGAAGGCAAGACTAAAGAAAAAACTACAAAAATAATAAAAAGTAATGAACCACCACTCGTTTCAATGAGTAAAACAATCAATACTGACAAATACCATTTTGTTGACACCCTGGCAATTATTCAAAATGTTTCTTTCAACCTTGAAGAATCAGAAACTGTAATACCTCACTGGTGGAACAAACTTGGGATTTGGTTAAGTTCGTTGTGGAGGAAGTAGTCGATGAATTATTTTACTCTTTATACTTATAAGAATTTAACCGAATTAAGAAAAATTCAACAACAAAATAATGTTACTACTTTTATATTTGAAGAAACGCTTGAACTATTGAAAGAAGAACAAGATGTTTGTATAGACATCACTTCTTTAGTTCACATGTTAAGACAAAATCAAGGCAATATATATTCAGCTGGTATCAATCTTAGAGAAATTAACGAAGATTCGAAAATAATAATTGAGGAGAGTTTGGCAGAGATTGCAATAGATTTCTTTCCGCACATTTTTTCTAGCCATATTTCTCTTTTGAATAAAGATGAAGTAGTTACAGAGAGCCAAATTCCAAAAACCTTTGTTCACTATAGGAGGTCTCTGTATACTTATTATGCTAATGAGGACTTGAGTGCAATTATTGATTATGCTAATGAAAATAATATTTCTATAACTACATTTTCTTATGCAAATGAAAATCTTTCTACAGAGATTAAAAAATTTAATTTAAACTCAAAATTAGCAATTGTTGATTTGACATCTGCAATTTATGCAATAGAAGATAACAAAAACTTAATTTACATGATTGAGTCCTTTTTAAACCAATTTTCAAATGTTAACGTAATAGGATTAGCTTCACAAAGTGACCAAATTCTAAAATATTTTTCACTTTATATTGAGGGGGTTGAATCATTAAAAAAAATCCTCCCAGATCTAAAAATTAAATATTCGAATGAAATTGTATCAAAAGAAGTAAAAAAAATAACTTCATTTTCTGAACATGAATTGGATTCGCTATTCACGTCTTTTAATCATAAATTAATAGGGCATGATTATTTTAAAAGGAAATTAAAATATTTACTTAACAATTTCATCAAATTAAATAAAGCTAAGGAACAAAAGGTTTTTTCAGTTTTTCTTTTTGGCTCATCTGGAATTGGCAAAACAGAGGTTGCTCGGCTACTCGCCAATGAATTACAAGAAAATAGTTACCTTGCAAAAATAAATTTTCAAAATTATAGCAGTCAAGATGCACTAAATACACTGATTGGTAGTCCAGCAGGATATGTTGGCTATGGAGAAGGAGAATTACGCAAAAAAGTGAATAAAAGTAAAGTAGGTCTAGTATTACTGGATGAATTCGAAAAAACTACAAAACCGGTCTTTTCGTTTTTTTTGGATCTTCTTGAAGAGGGGACATTCACTGACTCAATGACACGAGAACATGATCTGGATGGATATGTTTTGATTTTTACGTCTAATATTCAAAATGAAACCGAGTATAAGAAAATTATTCCCCCTGAATTACAAACAAGATTTGACTTAGTATGTGAATTCCAAATCCCATCTATCAATGAAAAAAGAAGGTTTTTAGAATTATTATTTGAACAGGCACAAAGAAAATTTGTAGATCAATTTTCTAAAATTAAATGTACAGAAGAAGATAAGGAAGAATTATTTGCTTTTGATTATTCAGAGGTGAATGCATTTAGAGATCTAAAAAGACATTTCAATAATCGGTTAATGGATTTTTTCACATCAAAGAATGTAGATATTGACATGAAATAAAAAAACAAGGAATAGTACTTTAGTCATTCCAAAATTTACACCATATTTTACCTATTTTAAACGGAGGTGAAGTTACGAAGATAAATTACAAGAAACTAAATAATGTTTCAAGACTATCAAACCATGATCAGAAAGTAAAAAATTTCATCATGTTTAATTTTTTGAAAATGCTTATGGTAGATTGCAAGAATTAACTGAACACTACAAACTGATGAAAAACCTTTCGTGGTGATTGCCAATTGAGTATTTTCATTGGTATTGCATTAATCCAATGGTTGATTTGATCTAATTCTTTGTTACAGACGGTTTCAATTTTGTGCTCTTTTGGTATAAAACGACGAACGGATCGATTTAATATCTCATTACTCCCACGTTCTTCTGGTGAGTTTGAGTGTGCAAAATAGACTGGAATACCTAGTTTTTGCTCGATTTCGTTATATTTTGCAAATTCCCGTCCAAGATCGACAGTGATTGACTTGGCATTCTTGATTCCTTTAAAGGCGCTGCGGTTTTTTATTCAAGTGTTCAGTTTAATTTTACAATCTACCTTATACAGAATTAATTTTCAACCATCAACGAATAACAGATGTTACATAATAAAATTGGTTAACATTATGAAAATAAATATATAATAGCACATTACAAAGCGTTTAATTTAATATTATAATCCATCCTAAGAACTTAATGGAAAGCATGAATACTCTTTTTCAATAAAAATGATTATATTGAAATAAACAAAATACGTAATATTGACTTTTAAGTCTATACCAATTGCAGTTGACATAATAGCTGCTATATAAAGTATCACAGTGACAGGCTTTCAAGAGCCTGTTTTTTGTTTGTGAAATAGAAAAATTCACAAGCTAATTTAATTGCGCATTTTTTCATTTCACAAGCACACATTTTTGACATATTTCACAAGCGACTATGTTTTAGACCAATCGCTGATATTAAGCACAGTCATCGTGCATAATATCAGTAATGAAGCAAAATTTTGGTAATTTTGAATTGATTGCCAACCATTAATATTTGCTCTGGTGGGTTGTGCATCTGTATATTGTTGACAATGTAAACACACTTAAAAAATGGATAAGTATTGACTTAGAGTGTACTCCAAGGTGTTTAATAATATTATTAAATGAAAAGAGGAAATACTTTATGAAACAAAAGTTTGGCATGGTTTTGCCGATTGTCTTATTGACATATTTTTTGATTTTGCTGGATAATTCGATAATTTTTACTGGGACAGTTAAAATTGCTAACGAATTGAATCTGGACGCACGTGCGCTGTCTTGGGTTTCGAATGCTTATTCGCTCACATTTGGTGGCTTATTGTTGGCTATGGGACGTGCAGGGGACTTATTTGGTAGAAAAAATATATTTATAGTTGGCCTTTTTGTTTTCGCGCTAGGATCCCTTGCGGTAGGTATATCAAATAGTGATTTAACCATTATTATCGCAAGAGCATTTCAAGGAATCGGGTCATCAATTTTAGCGCCATCAACATTAGCCCTAATTATGGATGCTTACACAGGCGAAATGCGCACTAAAGCAATCGGATATTATGGTGCCACGGCTGGCGTCGGTGGTATTTCTGGGTTAATACTTGGCGGTTGGATTGCTGATGCATTCTCATGGCGTTATGGCTTTTTAATCAATGTGCCAATTGCTGTTATTATTGCAATGTTATCTATTAAGTATATACCTAAATCTAGAGTTGCTTCAGGTAGGATTGACTATCTTGGCGCAATCTTGTCGGTAATAGGTATGGCAACCTTGGTTTATAGCATCGTAGGTGAAAGTGGAAATATTGTTTCGCTAGCGATTTCAGCAGTTGCATTTATCATTTTAATTATGATAGAGAGAAAAATAGCCCAACCATTGTTGCCATTGAAAATATTTGCTGATAGGGAGCGTTCAGGAGCTTATATTGCTAGATTTGTTTTTATGGGAGCAATGTTTAGCTACTGGTTCTTAACACCACAGGCAATGCAGAATTCGCTAAATTTCTCTACACTAATAGCCGGTTTTTCGTTTATTCCAATGTCAATTCCTCAATTCCTTTCTGGTATGAGATCTGCAGATTTGTCAGCACGATTTGGGAATACAAAAATTTTGATTATTGGTATTACGTTATCGTTGATTGGAATACTTATACCAACATTCATTAATATCCATCAGGGTTACTGGTTAGTTGTTGCGCTGCCTATGATTCTGCTTGGATTTGGTCAGGGATTGACTTTAAGTCCGTTAACTGTTGCTGGTGTTGCACATACACGACCTGAAGTAGCAGGTGCAGCAAGTGGTGTTGTTAATACAACCCATCAAATTGGGTCTTCTGTTGGTCTATCCCTAGTTGTTGCGATCACTTCAGGCATTAAATCTCCAGATATTCTTTATCAACACGCGATGCTTATAGACAGCGTATTGGTTGCAATAGCCTTGATTGTTGTCTTGCTAGTTATCTATCCAGTTTCTCGTAAAGAAGATTAAATCAGCTGTTCTAAAAATTACGGATTATAGAGGTTAACGAATGAAAAAGATACTTTTATTAATAGTCGCCGTTGTCATTGTAGCTGGTGCTATTTTATTTTGGGTTACAAATCAAAGCGGTACATCTCAAACAACTAAAACACAAAGTACATCACAAAAAAATAAGGAGACAAGTAAAATGGCAGAAAATAAAACTTTAATTGTTTATTATTCACGAACTGGTAACACAAAGGCAGTTGCTGAATTAATTCACGATCGGGTTGGTGGCGATTTGGTTCAAATCGAAACAAAAGAAGCACGGCCAAAGGATTATCGTTCTGAAGTATCTCAAAATGCGCAAGAACAAAACAATAATACTTTGCCAGCATTAAAGACTAAAGTATCAAATTTTGATGACTACAATCGTGTCTTTATCGGAACGCCAACTTGGAATATGGCACTCCCACAAGCTGTGGAATCTTTCATGAACGATTATAATTTTTCCGGTAAAATTGTTATTCCATTTAATACTAACGGTGGATATGGCGCAGGTTCAACATTTTCACAAATAAAGTCCGGTACCAAAGGGGCAAAAGTTCTGGATGGCTTTTCTGTAGAGGGTGGTCAAGAAACAAATGGTGTCTTACTTGCCATTAAGGGTAATCGTCGTGTTGAAGTGGCAAAGGAATTGGACAAGTGGTTACAAAAGATAAATATTGAAAAATAACGCTTACCAGTACAATACTAATATAGTGCTAGGAGTTATCATATGATTAACCGTAAATTGAAAATAATAGTTGTTATTTTTCTAGGTATAGTAGGTGTTATTTTGGTGATGAATCAACAGCATGTGGTTAAAAATAACAATATAAAAGAAGAAAAACGTGGTTCTAACGATACGGACTCATTACGTTATCAAACAACATACCGTGGTAAGACCTATCAAAAATCGGCGCCAGTATATTTACCAGAGGATTACCACTCTTCCAATAAAAAATACAATGTTTTGATTTTAATGCACGGTTGGTCGATGACGGATGAGGATTTTACAGCAGGACGTGCTGATGACAAAGCACCAATAATAGCTGACTTAATGAAGAACGAAAAAACGCCATTTATTGTCGTGACGCCAACATATTATCCCAATCGTTCGTTTGTGACCAATAGCTGGGATGATGATCGACCATTAAATGAACGATTTTCTAAAGTTGAGGTGACAGAAGTGCTTAAGGCAATTAAGGCAAAATATCGCGTCTATGATTCGCGAGATCATTATGCTTTTGCTGGTTTTTCAATGGGATCCGTCACAACTTGGGATGTACTAGAAAATCAATTAGACAAGTTCCGTTATTTTCAGATGATGGCTAGTGGCTATGACGGGGATATGGTAGCTTTAAGACAACGATTACAACAGTCGGATTTGTCTTTTGATGCTACCATCAGTGCTGGCAGTAACGACAGCACAATTTACGGCGCCCGAGATTCAGCTAGAAGTTTACAAGAATTTAAAAATGTTCGATTGTTTACTGATCGTGGCGGTGAACATAATTTACCTAGTGCGATGCGTCAATTGAAGTATGGTATGACATATTTCTTCAAGTAACTGGTAACAACAAATTAAAAAGTGTACCTAATTTTGAGTTATAAAAAGTAGGTACACTTTTTTAATACAGTATTAATGTTTTACTTGACTTAGAGTGTACTTCAAGGTGTTTAATAAAATTATTAAATGAAAAGAGGAAAATTTACATGAACATTTTAATTCTTGGCGCAGCAGGGCAAATTTCTCAACAACTAACAACCCGCTTGATCAATGAAACAGATACAAATTTAACATTATTTGCGCGTAATGCCGAAAAGCGTTTGTCAATGTATAAGAATAATAATCATGTTCGATTGATTTCTGGTGAATTTGAAGATGAATCTTTACTAGCTGAATCAATGCAAGGGCAAGATGTTGTATATGCTAACTCTGATCGTAATATGCAACCAATATTAGCGGCCATGAAAAAGGCAGGCGTTAAACGGATTATTATTGCAGGTGCATTAAGCATTTACGATGAAGTTGGTGGGGCATTTGGCAAATGGAATCGGTCAATGATGGGACCTACACCGGATTCTAGAAAGAAAATGATTTCAGATGTTGAAAATTCAGGTTTGGATTACACTTATATGCGAATGACTTGGTTGTATAACCAAAAAGGTAACGTTGCTTATGCTACAACTCAAAAGGGTGAACCATTCGTTGGTGCACAGGTTACTCGTGAAGCAATTGTACAATATATTCTAGATTTGTTAGCAAATCCAAATCGTGATTTGCAAGTTAGTGTTGGCATATATGAACCTGGAACAGAAGATATGGCAAAGCCTAGTTTTTATTAAGAAACCATCACGGTATACGCGATATACTGTCAAACGACTTATTGCCACACCACTGTTAAAAAGCGCCTGGCGCTGTTTTCCTAAGGAGGAGACATTATGAAAGTTCGTATCACCATTTTTGGTGTTGTCATTATTGCTCTTGTAGCAGCTATTTTTACTTTTAATTCTCGTAATCAGAGAAACCAGTCAACCACGACTACATCAACACAAAACAGATCATCTAAGCCTGTTAAGTCTGCTAATAGTGGTAAAACATTAGTCGTTTATTTTTCAAGAAGAGAGGCTGCTTCCAGCATCTATAAAGATAAACCGCTACCTATTGGTAATACCAAGCGGATTGCGGGTATGATTGCCAAGAAGACTGGTGGAACTGAATATGAAATTATTCCAGCAAAGTCCTATCCACGCGACTTTAAAACAACTTCAGAAGTTGCACAACGTGAACTAGATGAAAATGCCCGTCCTAAAATTAAAAATCCGCTACCAGATGTTTCAGGTTATAATACAGTTTTTGTTGGTGCACCAGTATGGTGGGGCGATTATCCTATGGTAGTCCATACATTTTTGGATGCAGTGGACTTAAATGGAAAAAATATTGTACCTTTTGCAACTTCAGAGGGATCTGGGCTAGGCAATTTCGATTCAGTGTTATCTAGTCAATATCCAAATGCAAAAGTCTTGGAAGGTCACTTTGAACGTGGTAAAGATGTTGCGGACAGACGTTCTAGTGTCGAGTCAAATGTTAATAGATGGCTGAATGGTTTGGGATATTAGTTTATGAAACAATCAAAGATAGACTTTTTGCTAACTTGGGCGGTAGTATTAGTTGTTTTACCGATGCCATTAATTTATACATTTAATCAGGGTTTAGTGGATTCTGCTGCCAATATTCGGACATATGATTTCGGCATTCTAGCCTATGTTTGGTGGTTGGTCATTGTTTATTTATCAACGAGACCTAAATGGATTGAACGTTTTATACCGTTGCCAAAAATGTATATGATGCATGGTTTGTTGGCTATCATTGCATTACTATTTGCAACCCTTCATGAGCAAATGAGTTTTACCTATCATGCACCGATTAGATTAACAGGAGATTTTGCCTGGTACCTATCGATATTTGGTATTGTTTATGCTGTTTTATTCATGTCTAATTGGTTAATTGATCGTATACCATTGGTTATGACAACAAAAAACAAGCTTAAATTTTTATTGAAACACCAAGTATCGATTTGGGTTCACCGCTTACATTTTGTTATGATTGGTTTGATTTGGTTTCATGTCCACTTAATTCCTCGTGTAACACAACTATCTAATTTCTTAATTATTTTTGATTTATATACGTTGGCAGCTTTAGCTTCTTACGTTTATGTCAAGTTGATACGAGACACGAGAAAAAATAGCGGTATATTAGTTGAAAATCGAGCATTAGATGTTAAAACACAAATGATTACTGTTCGTCTAGGAAAGTTTGCGCCTGAGTATCAAGCTGGAGATATTTATTTTATCAAAATAGAAGGCTTTTCAAACGAAGCACACCCATTTTCTGTTGCTTCGGCGCCCAAAAAGGATAATAGATTAGTTAGTTTTGTCATTCAAAATGTTGGCGATTATACACAAAATATTAATCGCATACCATTAAGATCGAAGGTAAAGTTGGAAGGCCCATTTGGTCAATTTGATAAATTGATTCGTGGACTGCCAGATGATCAACCGATTATTCTCTATGGGTTAGGTTCTGGTGCAGCGCCAATGTTAAGTCTTGCTCAACAATTTCATGAAAAAGCCATTCATGTGATATGGAGTGCCAGAAGAGATAGTCGATTATATTTAGATAATGAATTTAAACCAATTGATGTGCAGTACACTTCTAAAAATGGTCGATTTAGTCCGGAAGAGCTAAGTCAAGTCCTAACTGCGTCAGAAATAAAAAATGGTATTTTTATCATTGTAGGTGGATCAGCAACAGTCCTTCGAGTGAGGAAAATGTTGAAAAAAATTGGTGTCAATAATGCCAGATTAATAGATGAACGTCTAATCATGTGAATAAATTTCTGAGCTATCACAATCAATTATTCAAGAACATACTGATTATTATAAAAAGCTGTCCTAGGATAGCTTTTTATTTCACCAAAATTAAGACGTTTTAGTTGACTTTGAGTGTGGTCTAGGGTTTAGACTAGCATTGTTGAAGTATTAGTAATGTTGGAAGGAGTAGAATTATTGTGAAAACCAGATTTTTGGGAAGTGACAACCATTCAATTGAAGTCAGTACAATCGGATTAGGAACGATGGGTATGAGTTTTGCCTATGGTCATTTACCTGATGAACAATCAATGATCCCAGTTCTACAAGAAGCTGTGGAAATGGGAGAACATTTCATCGATACGGCAGAGGTCTATGGCCCATTTACCAATGAGTCTTTAATTGGCAAGGCTTTATATCCTTATCGTCATGACATGGTTATTGCGACTAAAGGTGGCATTCAAATTGTCAATGGTAAACAAGTAATTGATGGCCATCCACAAACTTTAGAAAACTCAATAGAGGGTTCATTAAAAAGATTAAAAGTTGATGCTATTGATTTATATTACCTACATCGTGTTGATACGAGTGTGCCAATTGAAGAAGTTGCTGATTTCATGGGCCGTATGATTAAAGCCGGTAAAATAAAGCATTGGGGCCTTAGTGAAGCTGGGGTTCAGACAATTCGTAAAGCACATGCCATCACACCTTTAACAGCCGTTGAAAGTGAATATTCGCTCTGGTACCGAGAACCAGAAGAGCAACTATTACCGACACTAAAAGAGTTAGGCATTGGGTTTGTCCCATTTAGTCCGCTAGGTAAGGGATTTCTAACTGGTACCATGTCAGTTGATCAACCGCTCTCAAGTGATGATGTGCGTTCAACATTACCTCGTTTTAAACAAGACGCTATGGTAGCTAACATGAAATTAGTTGATATCATTCAAAACTTTGCTAAAACCAAAGATGTTACTAATGCACAAATTGCACTAGCTTGGTTGTTAGCTCAAGATGAGTCGATAGTCCCTATTCCCGGTACAACTAAGATTCAAAGAATACGTGAAAATATCGATGCCGAAAAAGTCATTTTATCACCAACAGAACTGAAGGCTCTGACAGAGGCAGCTAATACTGTTAAAATCGTCGGGAATCGGTATAATGAAGAACTTGCTAAAAGAGCAGGCAATTAGTAATACGTATCATAAAAAAAGGAGTTAGTTTTATGACAATTGCGAATGATTTATCTAAAAGTGTCATTTTCCCTTTAGGTGAAAAAATAACAAATAATTATTTTATAGGTGATGCTTATTTACAAATGATAGTTTCCAAACCCACAACATCTACTGGTGCTGTTGGGAATGTTACTTTTGCACCTGGGACTAGAAATAATTGGCATTCACATACAAAAGGTCAGACGCTTTTTATTACTGGCGGTGAAGGATGGTATCAAGAAGAAGGTAAGCCAGCAGAAAAATTAGTGGCGGGTACTGTCAAAGTTATTCCTGCAAATGTTAATCATTGGCATGGCGCAACCTCTGATTCTTGGTTCGTACATTTGGCGATTGCACCAGGCACAACAACGTGGCAAGGTCCGGTTGATGATCAGCAGTATATTGATGCAGAAAATGGTGAAGCTGTTTTTGAAACAAAAGGAGAAAATGATGGTTGAGAAGCAGACAGCAGGACACGATAAATTAGGCGAATTTGCACCAAAATTTGCAGAATTAAACGATGATGTTTTGTTTGGTGAGGTATGGTCACGAGAATCAGAGTTATCCGCCCACGATCGTTCAATAATTACGATTTCCGCACTGATTTCTGGCGGTAATATGGAACAAGCTGGGCATCACATGACGTTGGGTAAAAAGAACGGTATTACGCAAAAAGAGATTTCAGAGATGATCACACACCTTGCATTTTATGTCGGGTGGCCTAAAGCTTGGTCGGCATTTAATATTGCCAAAGAAATTTGGAATTAAATGCTTGACTTGAAGTTAACTCTAAGGTGTTTAATAAAGATATTGAAAAGAAAAGGAGAATTGTACGCATGGCCGATTCAAAAGTAATTGTTATAACTGGTGCCTCATCTGGTATTGGTGAAGCTATTGCTAAAAAGCAAGCAGCAGCCGGAGACAAGATTGTTTTAGGTGCACGTCGTGAGGAAAACTTGAAACAAATTAAGGCAGATATTGAAGCTGGCGGAGGTCAAGCAGAGTATTTAGTAACTGATGTCACAGATGTTGAGCAAGTTAAAGCGTTGGCTCAAAAAGCTATGGATGCCTATGGCCGTATTGATGTTTGGATCAACAATGCAGGATTGATGCCTCATTCATTATTAATTGATGCCAGAATTGACGATTGGAATCGCATGATTGACGTTAACTTGAAAGGTACGTTGTACGGTATTGCTGCTGCACAGCACATCTTCCATGATCAAAATACAGGTCACTTCATCAACTTGGGTTCTGTGGCTAGTCTTTATTCACATGCTGGTGGAGCGGTTTATTCAGCTACTAAATGGGCTGTTAAAGCCATCTCTGAAAGTTTACGCGAAGAAGAAGCGCAAGCTGGTAAAAATGTTCGTGTGACATCACTTTATCCTGGTGCAATTGAATCAGAATTGGTTGCTAATATGACGGATTCAAAGCGTCGTGAAGCAACAGCTGAATTTTACAAGAACTTTGCCATTCCAGCTGAACGTATTGCGCAAATTGTTAATGATGTCTTGAATATGCCAACAGATACGACACTGAACGAAATTGTTGTACGGCCAACAACTCAAGTACAATAAATTATAATATACTTTTTGGAAAAATTATTTAATGGAGAAAAAATATGAACTTTAAAACACTTAATAATGGTGCGCAAATGCCTCAACTAGGATTTGGTGTATTCCAAATTCCTGCTGAAGAAACAAAGCAAGCAGTTGTTGATGCGATTAATGCAGGCTATCGCTCAATTGATACAGCTCGTGTTTATGGTAATGAAGCAGAAACTGGTCAAGGTGTCAATGAAGCGATTGCTAATGCTGTTGTGGCACGTGAAGAACTTTTCTTGACAACAAAATTGTGGCTTTCAGAATTTTCTTACGAAGCAGCAAAAGGAGCAATTGATGATTCGCTAAAAAAATTGGGTACGGATTATGCAGATTTAATCTTATTACACCAACCTTATGGTGATGTTTACGGTGCCTACAAAGCTTTGGCAGAAGCACAAGCTGATGGTAAAGTAAAATCAATTGGTATTTCTAATTTTTATCCAGCTAAGTTTGTTGAATTTATTAAAGTTATTAAAACAATGAATTTGCCAGTACCACAAATTGATCAAATTGAGTTCCACCCATATTATCAAGAAAAAGTTGCTCGTCAATTGCATGATAAGTATGGTGTACAGATTGAAGCATGGGGACCACTTGGCCGTACTGCAAACAAGTATGATACTTTCCATCAACCAGAGCTTGTTGAAATTGCTGCAAAGCATGATAAGTCTGTGGGACAAGTAGTCCTTCGTTGGATTATGCAGTCGAATATTATTACAGTAGCAAAGTCAGTTAATCCAAGTCGTATGGCAGAAAATATTGACATCTTTAACTTTGAACTTGATGATGATGATATGAAAAAAATTGAAACACTTGATAAAAATGAACCAATTTTTAATCACTTGGATATCAGTACAGTTGAAAGAATGTATGGTTGGGTGTAATCGGTACAGTTAATGTAGTAAAAGTAAATTTATCAAAAAAATTATAGTTAGTATTGACTTTGAGTGTACTCTAAGGTCTATGCTATATGTATTAACAAAGAAAGGGAATGTGTTAGATAGTGTGCACTGACTAAATGAGCAGACAAATCAACACAAAGTGATTAATCATGGAATATAAAACATTAGCAAGCGACATCAAAATGCCAGTATTGGGGTTTGGTGTTTTCCAAGTGCAAGAAAAAGGAGCAGCCAAACAAGCTGTTATTGATGCCATCAAAACAGGATATCGTTTGATCGATACTGCTGCTAGTTATGGTAACGAGCGTGAAGTTGGTGAAGGTATCGCTGAAGCCATTGAAACAGGTTTGGTAACACGCGAAGAATTGTTCGTTACGTCAAAGATGTGGGTTCAAGATGTTTCAGCTGATAAGGCTGCGGCAGCTATTCAAGCATCACTTGATCGTTTGAAGTTGGACTATTTGGATTTGTATTTGTTACACCAACCATACAATGATGTCTTTGGTGCATGGCGTGCAATGGAAGCAGCATACAAGGCTGGACAATTAAAAGCTATTGGTGTTTCAAACTTTGATATTGCACAGTTGACAAACTTGGCTGAGTTCTCAGAAATTAAGCCAATGTTGAACCAGATCGAAGCTAACCCATTCCAACAAAATAAAAAAGATGCTGCTTACTTTGCAGAATATGGCGTTCAAGTTGAGGCATGGGCACCATTTGCAGAAGGTAAGAATGGTTTGTTCTCAAACGAATTGTTGCAAGGTATTGCAGACAAATACAACAAGTCAATTGCACAAGTTGTCTTGCGTTGGTTAACACAACGAGACATCATTGTTGTTGCAAAGTCGGTTAAGCCGGAACGTATGGCACAAAATTTGGATGTGTTAGACTTCAAACTAACTGATGAAGAAATGCAAGAAATTGCAACATTGGACACTAATATTAGTCAATTCTTTGACCATGCTGATCCTGATATGATTAAATGGATGGCAGGTCGTGAAATCAGCTATGATGTGACGGCTGATTAATTCAAAGTAAAAGATAATTAATTGGTGCAAATATGAATATTAAAAAAGCTGCTGAGACAACTAAATTAACTGCAGATACGATTCGTTATTACGAGCGAGTTGGCATCATTGGCGCAGTACCAAGATTAGAGAATGGTATTCGAGATTTTGATGAAAGAAGTTTAACACAACTACATTTTGCTAAAATAATGAGAAACGCTGGTATGAGTATTGAAGCATTAAAGCAATACATTGATTTGATATATGAAGACAATGAAGCTACTATACCTGCACGAAAAGCGATGTTGGTGGATGCAGCTGATGAAATGGATCAAAAAATCAATGATTTGGTTGTTGCTAGAGATTATTTGAGAAGCAAAGTAGATAATTATTACGGGCATATGCGTGACATGGAGCAAAAATTAGTAAGTGATGAATAAGTCTATGTTCATTACAATGAATAACACTAAAAACTGAAAAATATAAATCAACATCTCTTCATAAAATTAATTTTCAATGCGAAAATATAGTATTGATTAGGCCGTGTAACATTTTATAATTCAGTATATTTAGTAATGAAAGGTCGAATAATATGAGTTATCAAACAATCAATCCATTAACAGATGAAGTGATTAAAACATATGACAATCATGATGATGCCTATGTCGAAAAAGCAATTGCAAAGGGTCATGCACTGTATAAAAAATGGCGTAATGATCCTGTTGAAAGTCGTGCCGCAGCGTTGAATAAAGTGGCTGACGTGATGGAAGCACAAACGGATGAGTTAGCCAAAGTCTTGACCCTTGAAATGGGAAAACGTTTCCTAGAAGCGCAAGGCGAGGTTGCTATTTGTGTATCAATTGCACGTTATTATGCCAAAAATGCAGCGGAATTTTTGAAACCAGAACCAATTGAATCATCGATTGGACCAGCCCAAACCATTTCAAGACCAACTGGTGTCTTGATGACAGTTGAGCCTTGGAACTTCCCATACTATCAGATTATGCGTGTCTTTGCGCCTAACTTCATGGTGGGTAACCCAATGCTATTGAAGCATGCAAGTTACACGCCAATGGCTGCTGGTGCTTTTGAAAAAGTTGTTAGCGAAGCAGGCTTACCAGACGGTGCTTTTACTAATCTTTACGTTGACTATGATCAAGTTAATCATATTATTGCAGACGATCGTGTTCAAGGTGTGGCATTGACAGGATCAGAACGCGCTGGACAACTCATTGCTGCGGAAGCTGGTAAGAGCATGAAGCAGAGTTCACTTGAACTTGGTGGTAGTGATCCATTTATTGTGTTGGAAGATGCTGATCTTTCAGAAATTAAGAAAATTATTGGTGGCGCACGGTTGTATAATGCTGGGCAAGTCTGCACATCATCAAAACGCTTTATCGTCACAGAAAATAACTATGATGCAGTGTTAGATATGCTCAAAACAGCGTTTGCTGAAGCAAAAATTGGGGATCCAATGGACGCAACGACAACGTTGGCACCATTGAGTACTTCAAACGCTAAGCAGAACCTGACAAAGCAAGTTAAGTTAGCCGTAGAAGCAGGGGCAACGCTTGCGTATGGTAGCGTAGAACAAAACTTGCCAGCTGCACAATTTGAGCCAGTCATTTTGACAAACATTACTAAGGAAAACCCAGCATTTTATCAAGAATTCTTTGGTCCAGTTGGACAAGTATACAAAGTCAAGGACGAAGAAGAAGCAATTGCTTTAGCCAATGATTCGCACTATGGTTTGAGTGGTGTTGTGTTTGGTGGTTCAGCTGATCATGCTGCGGAAGTTGCTTCACAACTAGAAACAGGTGCAGTCTTTGTGAACAGTTTTGGTGGGACATTACCAGAATTACCATTCGGTGGTGTTAAAAATTCAGGATACGGTCGTGAATTAGGTCGCTTCGGTATTGAAACATTCGTCAACAAAGAAACAATTGTGACGAAGCATGAACCAATTGATTTAAATGATGCATTTGGTGGGTTCGTTTAAAGACAACAAAAACATTATTGACATTCCAGCAAAATAAAGCCATGCTGAGATTGAGATAGTGTTTTTTTTTGAATATAGGTAAAGAAATATGAGCTATAAACTCCGTCAGCAAGCTTTTGTTGTGTCAACTGTGGTTATATTTGTATTATTAATAATTCTAATGGTCGCTAATTTATTGCCTAAAGACATAAAAAGGAACAACCAAGTTGATTATAACAATATCCCAACATTCTTTTTTCATGGCGGTGGCAGTAATTATCATGCGGAAGATCAAATGGTTAGCGCGGCACAAAAAGATGGTGTAACTTCGACAGTAATAATTGCGTTCGTTAGTAAAACAGGAAAAGTCAGGCTGAGTGGTAATATTCCTGAAAACGCGAAAAATCCAATAATCAAAGTTAATTACGCAGATAATCGTGAATTAAATTATAATAAACACGGTTATTATGCAACAAATGTTGTTAAAAAAGTTACCTCAATCTATCATTTTAAAAAAATGAATATGGTAGGACATTCAGTAGGTAATATCTCAATTATTTATTATATGTTGCAAAATGAGCATAAAAGAAACATGCCTATTTTGCAAAAATCAGTGAACATAGCGGGACATTTTGCAGGATTAAAGTTTAATCATATTCCAAAGTCCATTCAAGAACCCGCTAACTTATCATTGAATAAGGATGGAAAACCAAATAAGATGAATGAAAGTTTTCAACAGATGGCAAGAATAAGAACGGATTATCCTGCAAAACAATTGGCAATTTTGAATATTATTGGTGATATTGGCAACAAAGCTGATGGCACAGTATCAAATAATTCATCATTATCACTGAAGTATATTATTGGTAATCGTGCTAAAACCTATCGTGTGCAAAAAATTGTAGGTAAAAATGCTCGTCATTCAATATTACATGAAAATAAAAGAGTTGATCAAATTTTAATCGACTTTTTGTGGTATAAGTAAGAAAAAATCTATTATTGTAGGCTTTATGGATTCGGAGGTGACGACTATTCAAGAGCAACTATTGGCTACTTCCGAAGCATGAGAGAGAAGTACGTGGTGAAGACACCTGATTTCAAACAATTGGCCCCTGATGAAGCGGGAAAGAGGCCATATGCCTTGTACCGAGATGGCTATGCTTATTACGCACAGAATTATACCCACCTAAACTCATCCTTTATTTATACAATAAGTAGTCAATGAACTTGATGACGTTTGATGCCTCAGAGAACGTGCATTTAATTAATGAGCGTCTGTTGATGATGGCAGAGAAAACGGCGGATACTTTCTATTCGACCGAAAAAACATATTCCAATGCAACTGGTATAAAAGATCGCGAATTGTCCTTATTTGAAGATGCACAACATATTGAGACATATTGGAAACCAGACTATGTTAAGCAAGAGTCAGAGAAACTGATACAATAGTTATCTGATAGGCAATAATTTTTAAAATTTGTCCACGGAACATCGGAATAAATTTACCAATTAAAGTTGACATAACAAACGCTATACAAAGTAACGCTATATCAACGTTTCAAAGGTGTCAAAAATAAGGTTTCCAAAAAAACTTTCACAAAGTCTTTGGAAGCCTTATTTTATTACTCATTTTTGAAAATTTCACAAGCGTTTAAGCTTTAGACCAATTGCCAAATTTAGGTGTGATATACTAGTTACAGCAAACAAGTTAAGATGGTGGCTATCCCGAGTGGAGGTGGTGCTTATGGTGTTAAAACTGTAAACCCAGATTCTAGGAAAGGAGATGCCTAGTGTCCGTTTCGGATACTTTACAGCTAATGATTGGTTTTGGGACATTTGTCTTGATGCTGGTTGGATTAGTTGTTGAGCTGATAAAAAACAGCAATAAAAAATGACCACTCTTAACTTTGGAATAGAGTTAGTGGTCATTAATTAATCATTATACTTAGCCACCGTCTAAAACGGGTTTGCTAGGAGTCGTAGTTCGCGCTACGGCTCTTTTCTATGTCTTTATTATAGCATAGCTTTTAACTTTGTCACAAATTTAATGTTTTGTTCGCTTGCTTAATCGAACGCTTGTTCGTATAATGAATTATACACAATTGTTTTTGGAGGTTGCTGATGGAAAACGCAATCACAACTGAATATGATTATAGCAAAGAAAACCGTGGCGTGTTCTTCCTAATTGATTCAAAAAGTTTCTACGCCAGTGTTGAAAATGTTGAGCGGGGCTTTAATCCATTAAAGGGCGATTTAGTCGTGATGTCTGAACAAGCAAACACGAATGGTGGTTTAGTCCTAGCGGCATCACCAACAGCTAAGAAGGACTTAGGCATTAGTAATGTGATGCGCCAGCGTGATTTACCTGATGTGCATGGCTTGTTTATCGCACACCCTAGGATGAATAATTATATTGCTGAAAACCTAAAAATCAATAATATTTATCGTCAATATACCGATGATATTAATTTGCTGCCGTACTCGATTGATGAGTCTATTTTAGACGTAACCCACTCTTGGCGGTTGTTTGGTAAAACTCCTGAGGAAGTAGCTTTTAAAATTCAAAAGCAAGTTAGAGCGGAAACGGGTGTCTATTTAACAGTTGGCATTGGTGACACGCCTGTGCTCGCAAAAATAGCCTTAGATATTGAAGCGAAACACACTAGAAACCTGATGGGTGTTTGGCACTATGAGGATGTGCCGACAAAATTATGGCCAATTACGAAACTGGATGATGTCTGGAGTATTGGTTCCCGCACAGCACATAAACTTGAAGTGATGGGTATCCATTCAATGTACGATTTGGCGCATCAGGACCCTTATCAATATAGAGCCAAAATGGGATTGGTTGGCGAGCAATTGTTTGCCTTATCTTGGGGCATTGATCGTACAGATATGGCTGAGGTGGTCGTGCCTAAAAGCAAATCATATAGTAATTCCCAGGTATTGCCTCGTGATTATAAACGAAAAGAAGAGATTGAGATTGTTGTTCGTGAAATGGCTGATCAAGTGGCGACCAGGATTAGATCACATAAGAAACAAACTTGTTTGGTAAGCTTGTTCATCGGGTATTCTTTTGCCGAAAGTGAACGCCAGGGAAGTCATGGTTTTAGAAAGCAACAAAGGATTGATCCAACTAATGATACCCGAAAATTAATGGCTATCATGGTGGCTTTGTTTGAAAGGCATTGGCATGGTGAAGTGATTCGTAATATCGGGATTGATTATGGCGGCTTAATTGAAGACACTGGCGTGCAACTTGACCTCTTTGAGCAACCAGAAAAATCAATTAAATTCAACAAGATTGATCAAGTCGTTGATGAAATTCGAAAACGCTTTGGTACCACGGCTCTGATGCGAGCAATGTCAAAAGAAAAAGGTGGTACGGCGATTAACCGTGCCAGCCTCGTTGGTGGACATAACGGAGGTAACAGTTATGAATGATGCAGAATTTAGTAAGATGATTAACAATTACTTTCAAAACGACTATCGCGAGCGTGGCAAGGTGAAGTGGAATGGCTATTTCCTGTCGGACCATACCTCAGCTTTAAAGCGTGAAGCACAGAACAAAAATGCCGTACCTGTTAAACTGCCAATGATGTCCTTAACGGCTTGTCAAAATATCTTGCGTCATGCCTCAGCGAATTATGAATTTGTGACTGTACAACAAAATATTGAGGACACGGACGGTCAAATAGTACCTAACCTAACAGGTTTGGTCGATGGTTTTTCTGATTTGGGTGTCTATATTAATGAATCCTATATTGCCTTTGAAAATATTAGAGCGGTGGTGAAAGAAGAATGAATCAAATTGATGCTATCATTGTAGATATTAAAAAGATGTTTGCTAAACAACCTAACACAATCTATGAGGTGAGAGTGGTTGATCAAATATACTCAAAGAAGGTTAACATTTTCTTTGAATACTATAAAATTGGCAAAGCAACACACTCACAACAAATAGCTCGCTTAGATAGTGAGTACAGAGAACAGATACCTGAAATCATTGCTAAAATTCGCAAAGAAACAGGGTTAACAGTTAATACCAACATTTAATCAAAGGAAATTCAAAATGATAATTGATGAACATAGACAATGGCTAATAAATTTTTATAAACAACGTGACTGGTATCAATATTCACCATTTATCCGTCTCAACTTTTTGATGGAAGAAGTTGGTGAGCTGGCACAAACAGTACGAGCCATTGAATTGGGACGTGATCACCCTGGTGAAACATCACAAACATCGACGCAACTTAATGAGCATCTTAAAGAAGAATTAGCTGATGTTTTGGATCAAGTTTTAATTTTGAGTGATAAATATCAGCTAGATGTGGACGACTTAATTGTCCAAAGTGAAACAAAGCTGAAAAAGCGCTTTCATGAAGACTAAAGATTCATGCTATAATGATAAACGTAAATGATACCAGTGGCATTTACAACGCGCTTAACCATTGGATACTGAATGTTATTGTTCGGTAAAAGCTCTGATTATCAGGGCTTTTTATTTTGTTATGAATTGTGATGACGCGGCCAATATATCATTAGTGCTAAGGCAAGTGACAGAATGAGAATAATTAGCACCAGCATCACTAAGATACTTTTGATGCCAAAAGCAATAGCTAGGCTTATCAAAATAATAAGTGGTAAATAAAAGTACCAATACGAAATCAAATGACCAACAAATAGGATACTCAAATACAGGATGGTGCCAATGATGTGGCCGAACAGCCAAAATAGAAACATTGCTAATAAACATAAACAAAAAATTAACATGATTTTATCCTCCTATTCGGATAGTTTTGTCAGACAGAGAGAAAAAAGCTCCTTTGTCACTGAGGGATAGTTCAATAGATTCTTAATATCAAAGTGCGTTTTCGTATAAGCGCAGACCAGATAACCAAAATACCAGTCATGGCCTGATTCACTCAGACCATCTGGGTGGTCAACAAAAAGACGTTGCAATCGCTTTAAAATACGCGGACCAAAAATAGCATCGTCAAAGATTGCTTGTGCTAAATCTGGGTAGATATATTGGCCATTGCTTTCTAAAATGACTAATCCGTTGGCATTAGTAATGGTAGACAATGTTTTAGTTGTGAGTTTTGACATGAGTTTTCTCCTTATGGGGCAGGTGACCAGTGTCAATCCAGCTACGCGTCGCTTTATAAGCGGACTGCTTAAAAGCCAAGCATGCTAAGACATAAAAGCCAGCCAGGGTGAGCAAAACATACAGCATCGTGCCATTGATGACCATTAATAAAATATCCAAACTGATAATTGATGTGGCAATAGTAGTGATAACTTTGGTAATTCGATTCATAGTAGTTCTCCTTGAGTATGTACGCACCAGGCAGAAACTTTTTCCTGTCGGCCCTGCCTGTGATTGGTGTGTTATTTCGTTTTGACGAAGAACATGAGGACACAAGCAGCGCAGAATACAAGGGTGAGCGTAGCGAATTTACGAAGCCCTTGTATTTTGTGCTAGTGCTTGTTGCTGTGGTATCATCACCACAGCTTACAAGTCACTGGTTGTGGCACAATGTTTGACTCAAAGCGAAGTGGCACCCAAGAGCTTGGCAGGACTAGCGTAGCGTGTTTGATCCCGCTTGCGGGTCTGGGGAACACGGCAAAAAATTTTACCGCTCATCATCTTCACGCGCAATCATAATCACACCGACTAGGTAATATAAAATATAGACCAGCATGGCAATTAGCATGAGAAGTTTAAAAACGAATACACCCATAAACACACACTCCTATCTGTGATTAAAATTCCTCGTAGTCCGTTGTCTCTTGTTTGTACTCCGCACTGATTTCACGTAAATCTAAATCATCTGCTCCTAAAATCACTTTTTCATCAAAATAGTGACGTTTACCAATTTCAACAGCTTGTATCAGCTTCTGCTCATCTGTGAGTGTATCAGGGACATTAACTGCCACTGTTCTAACCAATGTTTCCATAAATTTAACGTTGACGATTGCCATATTATTCTCCTTAAATTGTGGTTCTTAGGGTAACGTGTTTACCCTCAGCCAATTCTTCCGTGATAAATGCACTTAATCGCAGTGCTTCATCATCTGATAAATCTATTTCACCTGAGTCATTGCTAGTGGACTCACTGACGTGAATTTAACTACCGCCCATAGGAAATTCAGTAGACCATGAAAAGTAACGTATGGCTATCTTTTCAATCACTTCATCATTCATTGTTATTAGTCTCCTGTTGGTTTTGCGTGTAATAGGTGAGTCCGTTTTCTTCAACTTGATTGAACATTTGGATAAAGTCCTTATCAAGGATATTTTTCTTTTTGTTCAATTCAAATTGTGACCAAGTAAATTCCATTGCTTGATATTGACTAGGGGTAAGACTGCTCGGCTTTACTTTGGTATCAAGGCAGAGCATAGCTTGATAAAACAACTTTGGGCTTTCTTTTTGCAAGGCTTGTAAAGTGTTAAAAATGGTGTTGACTAATGAGATACTAACATTGGCTTCAACCATTTCTTCAAAGCCTTTACTTAATTGCGCTTTATAGTGATTAGTTGGCACTTTGGTCTCATTGAACAAATAAGTCATATCAGCGATTGATTGTGCCATTTTGGCGATTGGTAATTTGCTAAAGTCATCATAGAATTGCTTTGTCATTATTTTTCTCCAGTTCATCAACATTGACTAATTTAATATTGTTGCTGTATTGGGTGGCTAAAAAGGCAAACGTGTCTTTCAAAATATAATCTGTAGAACGATTAACGCCATAGATTTGTAAATAAATTGGGTAGCCATGCGTGAGAACAACTTGCTTATCAGTTGAGGCATAACGTACGGTATGACCGCTGTTGCGAATGAGTTGATAATAAACTTCCATAAGAAATAAACCTTTCCAAAACTTTTTCCTGTTGGCAATCGCTCCAATTGAGCTGGTTACATCGTGACGGGTAACAATTGGCATGATAACCAAAGAAACACAAGGATTGCGCAGCAACTTGCCACGTCCTTGTGTTTCTTTGTAGAGAGTGTTTGGCGCTTACGCCTTACAGACTCTTTATCATGCGATTGTGAAAACGGCACAGAGCAAACAGAACAATTTGGTGCGATGCGAACGGAAGTGAGCCTTTTGACCCCCAATTAACTTTACTGGTGTGGTATTAACCACGCCTGTCAAGTTAATGTTCAGGGGGACTGGGGGAAGGACTATGATTAAAAATAGTCATTTTTTTTTGAGAAATTGACTGAGCAATAGCGTCAAGCACTGTATCAATTGACACACTCGCTGAAATCCAAACATCCATTGGTTCGTTTATAAATTTTTGTATTCGTAACCATTTGACATGTGGACAAAGCAACGCAAAAAAATAACCCAACTTATTGACTTCAGAACATTGATAGTGTCTATAATATAAAGGGTATTGTTGCAATTAAAATGAAAAAATATCATTGGAAGAGTGCCTTCATCACTGAATTTAATATTGGCATGAGAACAGAGTAGTTAGGTGGAAATAATGGTTAATTTGTCATTACAAGGTTCTATGGCTGTGGGGAAAACTACTGCCTTAAGGCTTATTGAAAAACATGATTCTACAATTCATATTAGTCATGAAAAAAATAAACAGGTTGTTGATGAAATCAGGAATAGAAAATTAGACAAAAATAGATACAACGACTATATAGAAATACAAAGATTATTTATTTTAAACGAGGTTAAAAGATATCAATTGGCTTCTCAATATAATTGTTCCATAATGGATTTTGGAGCAGAAGAGATTGAATTCTACACGTTAAATTATCCAAAAGCAATCGGAATTGATTGGGAAGTAGCTAAACCTTTAGAAACAGAGCTACAACTTTTAAAAAGATGTTTCCCGAAAAGAATTCTTTACTTAAATGCTGCAAACGAAACATTAGTAGAACGAAAAAAAAGAGATATCTCAAGAAACAGAGAATTTTTTGATTTCTATGTTCAAAAATTATTACCCTTAAAGCGAGAATGGTTTTTTAATCAGGATGTTGTTGATGTTATAGAAGTCGATAGTAAATCAGAGAGAGAAGTAAGTGATTCCGTTTATGAATGGATTGGTATCCAAATGAATAAATAGCGACTGTCATTTGTTCCGATACTAAAAAGATCAACTACATTAAAGGTGAAGATTATTCTCGATGGAGATAAATTTTCACCTTTTGAGATTTACTTTAACATTTGAAGGATGCAACATATTTAACCCCTAGATTTTTTTAGCTTTTTAGCTTGTTAGAGTTTTGGTAGTCACAAAAGCAAGAATGGATGGTGCATAACAGCCAGCAGGCAGGAAAGCCATCACATTTAAACGGTTTGGAAATCGTTTAAATGTGATGGCTTTTTTTGAACCCCCAATTAACTTTACGGGTGTGGTATCAACCATGCCTGTAAAGTTAATTTTTTTTTTTGTGGGCTGGAGGAATTTGTGTTGTCTCAGGAAAAACCATTTACTTTTATGAGGTTATTTAAAAGGTTGGTATATTGACCCTATATTAAACAAAAAGGGAGCTACAAAATGGCTAAAAAAACGATTGACCAACAAATTAAAGAAAAGCAAACACGTTTGGATGAACTAGATTTACAGGCAAAAGCAATTCAAGACGAAAAGCGCGCGATTAAAAAAGACATCAAACAACTTAATGATTCCCTGGTGGCTGAATTGGGAAGGTCACTGTTAGCCAAAATGAATTTGGAAACAGATGACATTGACCAGGCATTTGCTGAATTGAATCACTTGCCAATTGACAAACAAGTTGGAGGACAAGCCCATGGCGATCAGTAAGGAAGAACGTTCGCAACTCAAGCTGTTACCAATTCGTGGCTATTGCGATTGGAAGGGTATTCCATACACGACGGACACTCCCACTGAGTTACGTATGGTTGATCATGACAGTTTAGTTGTTAGAACAAAATTAAACCGCTTTGTCTGGAACTCAACTGGCGTTAAAGGTGACTTGGTTGATTTCATTCACTACTACGAATTAGGCAAATCAGACGGGGACAGTAAAGGTGCCGCTATTAAAAATCAACTGGCCTACGCGCGCTTTGTCAAAGGTGAAAATATTGATGTCTCTAAACTTTATGAAGACAGCACGCCTCGTTACAAGTTTGATTATGATAAAGTCTTCAAAACCCAGGAAACAAACGTGGCTAAAGATTATTTAGTTAATCAACGCAAGCTCAATCCACAGTTCGTTGACAATTTATTGAAAAGTGGCGCAGTGGTGCAAGGTAGCCGTTACCGTGAAGGTGATAAGCTGCATCAAAACCCCGTCATCTTCCCCTGGAAGGATGTGAATGGCAAAATTGTGGGCGCTGATCGTCAAGGGACTGAACAAGACTTTGAACATTACAAAAAACGTGGCACATCCAAAAAAATCTTTGCTGGCAGTGGTACCTCAACGGGATATAACCTCTCATTTGGATCAGGCGACAAAACATTAATTTTATTTGAAAGTCCAATTGACTTATTGAGTTATGCGCAACAAAATCATCAAGATATGGTGAAAAGTAACGCCACACTATTGTCTGTGTCTGGTACTGATGCCAAACGTGGCTTGCAATATTTGAATGATGCGGTTGCTGCCAAGCGAGCCAAATTCAATAAGATTATTGTGGCTTTTGACAACGATGTCGCAGGGTTTAAAGCCGCTGATTACTTTGATCGTTTTAGTTTTAAAAATCCAATTACTGGTGAAGCGATTGAAGCAGGGCGTCATATTCCCTTACAAGGCAAAGATTGGAACGAACAATTGAAAGCAGGTGTTACAGGGCGGCGCGTTATGAGTATGACGGATAATGCTAATCGCTTAGATGCCTTAGAAAAACTTGCAGTGCAAGAGACACAAACAGGCAAACCAGATTATGTGGATGTCAAAATGAGTACCATTCAACCTGTTAAGCCAGCAGTTGACGAAAAAACACCTAAAAAGAGTAAAGAACGTCGTTCCAAAGCTGATCGTCGTAAGGAAAATGCTTTGAAGAATAAGCAGATAATTCAAGAGGCAATGGGAAAGGTGGCCAAGTACCAACAAGATCCCGCTGAACTTAAAAAGCTCCTTGACTTTACCGCGACTGGCTTAAATTATTCGGCTCGTAATTCAATGTTGATTCAACTACAAAATCCAAAAGCCACCTTGTTAAAAGGCTACAAACAATGGTCTGCTGATGGCATTCAAGTCAATAAAGGTGAGAAGGGCATCAAAATATTTGGTGCCCCAACAAACTTAAAGACGATTATTGCTGAAAATGGCGAAAAAATACGCTGGTCTGATGCAACGCCAGAGCAAAAGCAATTAGCTAATAACAAGCAATTGGAAGTCCGCAGTGTGAAACATTATCCAGTCGAAACGGTGTTTGATGTTCGGCAAACTAATGCCACTGCTGCGCAGTTGCCCAGCATGCTACCCAATCGTCCCATTGACTTAGCAACGGATAAAAGCCCAAAACATTTGGATGCGGCCTATAAAACGTTGTTGAAGTTCGCCGACAAACTTAAAGTGCCCGTCATTGACCAAGGTGTAGATGAACAAATTGCCAAGCGGCCAATGACCTGGCAGGGACAAGCAAAAGGGGCCTTTGTTCAATCAAAAACCAATAAGGATGAAAAATATATCCTATTGCGCAGTGATCTTACCCCAACCGATAAAATCCACACCTTAGCATACGAAATAGCGCACGCGCAGCTTCATTCTTTGCAGAGTCAAAATAATTGGCCCACAGCCATTAAAGAAACGCAGGCAGAGTTATCCAGCTATGTGATTACTAAAAACCTAGGCATTGAGCCTGGTGAGAAAAGCGTTGATTATATTGCGGGTTGGTCGAAGAATTTAAAGGCGCTAGAGGGTCAAAATACTGGCAAAATCATTAGTCAAGCACTCAAAGCTAGTACGGATGTTACTCAGTATCTATCGGATAACTTGAGCAACGGTGAAGTCCGTCAACCAAAAACAACAAAATTGCTTAAGCCTGATAAGTTAGCGGTTGTTGAACAAAACTATCAGGCCATTAATCAAACAAGTACACGACACATGTAAAAGGAGCAAACACATGTCACAAGAAAACATTCAAGAAGTTACAGGCTTTATCACAGGCATTACAAAGTCTGCGGAAGTTAATATTTTATCCTTCCAGGAAAAGGGTCAACCAGGTGCCATTGCATTGACAATTGAAACCAGACGCTACCACGAATTATTCCCAGCAGGCGATCCAATTTTAGGCATTGAAATGGTGGCCGTATTACAACAAGTTGGCAAGAAACTACAAGTGGTGTCAATTTATGATCCCGAAGGTGATTGTATTGCCGCTGATGAAGTGCCAGAACTTGGCCTATTGAATCATCAATTAGATGATGTCAAAAACACTGATGTCTACACAAGTTTACCCGCTGATCGTCAAAAAGCAGTTGATCACATTGATGCGAGTACAAGCGAATTAGAAGAATTAGCCAGAGAACATGATGCTGCCAATCAAGTCCCTGAAAGCAATACGAATTATGGTGATCCCGTCACCGACCAGGGAGGGAATGAATGATTGAATTAAAACAAAACAATACCACACCTTACCTTGATCGCTATACAACAGACATTAGCGCCAAAGTGATGTCTGCTCCAGAAAAATATCATGCCTACGAACGTGAAAGCATTACACGTCGTATCATGGTCTCTCTGATGAAACAAATTCAAAATGCGCCTTTATTAGTTGGGTTACCTGGCGTTGGTAAAACAGCTATTGTAGAGGATTTGGCACGTCAATTGTTAAGTACCTCAGTTTCTTCCCTCAAAGGCAAGCACTTAGTTCAAATTAGTTTGGCCAACTTGATGAAAAGCAGCGATGGTGAGTCATTTGCGCATAAGTTTCAAGCGATTATTGATGAATTGATTGCTAATAAAGATACTGTGATTGCTTTTATTGATGAAATTCATCAAATTGTTGGCACTGGTGCTGAAACATCAGGTAGTTCATTGGATGCGGGTAATATTATTAAACCAGCCCTGAGTCGTGATGATCTCCAAATTATTGGGGCGACGACTACGAAAGAATTTCACGAATATGTGGCGCGTGATGGTGCACTGATGCGGCGATTTGATTTGATTGAAGTGCCAGAATTAAGCTTTGAACAAACGAAAAACGTTTTATCTAAAGTCGCCTTACAACTCAATAACGGTATTGAAGTGCCAGAAACAGTACAAGACAGAATTATGGCACTATCACAACGCTATATCACTGACCGTTACTTTCCTGAAAAGGCAATTATGTTGCTGGATGGTGCGTTAAGTGTAGCACGCCTAGATAATCGACCAACACTGTCAAATCAAGACGTAGCTACGATTATCCATGATGATTATCATGTGCCTGAATATGTCATTAATCAAACGACTGATGAACGATTATTGAACTTGTTACCAAGACTCAAAAGCCAGGTGATTGGTCAAGACACAGCCTTAGAAAAAGTTGCGATGAAACTGACTAATCGTGAGGCAGGACTAGCCGACACTTCAAAGCCTGAGTCATTTCTCTTTATGGGTCCAACTGGTGTTGGTAAAACTGAGACAGCTAAGCAACTAGCGCTAAATCTATTTGGTAATAAACAGAACTTTATTCGATTTGATATGTCTGAGTTCAAGTTTGCAGGGACTAGCCTAGAAAGATTTAAAGATCAGCTCACAACTAGAGTCAGGCACACACCTTACGCCGTATTATTGTTGGATGAAATTGAAAAGGCTGATCCAGAAGTCATGGATTTACTTTTGCAGGTCTTAGATGATGGTCGTTTGAGTGATGAATATGGTCGTGTCATTAATTTTAAAGACTTAATCATTGTCATGACAACTAACTCAGGGGCAACAGCAGTGATGAATCGTGATGCCAAATCAGATGCTGTTAAAGAAGACAAAAAGCGTCAAGCAAACTTTGAAGAACAACTCGAAATTGCCTTGCAAAGTGATGGTTACCGTCCTGAGTTTATCGCTAGAATTGGTGCCATTATTGTCTTTGATGTCTTAAAGATGGCGGATATGGTGCGAATTGTTGAATTGAAGTTGTCACGACTCAATCAAAAAGCACAAGAGAGTGGTTTCAATATTGTTTTTGACACACAAGAGGTGGCACGCTATATCCCATCATTTGACCTGGGCTTTGAGTATCTAAATGGTACACAGGAAGTCAGCTCACCAATTGCCAACTACATCGCAGACGTTGGTTATAAACCGTCTCGAGGAGTCAGACCAATTGATGACACGATTGCTACGTATGTGAGTGATCCAGTGTCTGCCGCAATTATCCAAAAGCGACAAGGACTAGGACAGGACTTTGATACTTTCATCTTTAGAGCCATTGGTAATCCACCATCTTTGACAAGTCCTTATGGTGAATGGCAAGTCGTGGTTTCCACAGCTAAGGAGGCAGCAGACAATGAAGCTATTTAAAAAAGATTATCGTGCCGAAAGACAATTCATGCGCGAAAGTTACATTCGTTGGCGTGGTCGTCCCTGGTTCTTGTGGTTGTATGGCATTATAGCAACTATTGGTGTGATATTTATATCGCTTTACGTCACGATTATTGTTGACTTGTTAATAAGAGTGGTTGGCCCATATATTCAAGCCTTCAAGTTTTATATGCAAAGTGGTGTTGCTCATTGGCCTGAATTCAATGATGTCATGAACATGACCGCGACTGTGCTCAATCCACTCAATATTTTCACTATTCTGTCTCGACTAACTTTAGTGACAAGCATTGTACTAATCCTTTGCTTGTTACTCCTACTCAAAAAATATGTCTTCCAACGCATCTATGACTGGTATCAATTGTTTAGAGACCAAACGCGTAATACTAACCGTTTTGCGGAAGTCCGTGAAGTGGATAAGGTTTACAAATTGATTCCTGATCGCAATAAGAATTTTAAGGGTCACCCAGGACAACCAGTGCTGCACACACAAGGATACACCTTCGAATTCTTTATGATTCATCCGTTCCTGTGGGCGTGGCAATGGTTTAAGCGGCCACTAGGTATGAATTCACTAGAATTTAGCGGGGTGTACAAAAAAATACGTCCCGTTTTACTGGAACGTTTGCCAAAGCTATTTGAAAAGCAACTGAATGTTCAAGGCGGTTTTGATGGTTTTTATTGGGTGGATACCAGTAACACCCATTCAAAGACAACTGGGATGACGCGTTCTTCAAAAGACCAAATGCGAGGCTATACCTTAATTGACATCATTTGTCGTGCCGAAATCAAATGGAACATTATTGATACTGATGCCAAAAACGAAGATGCCAAAATGAGTTACAAGTCATTACGCACAGCAGGTTATGACGTGAAATTACTCAATATCATGGAGCCAAGTGAGTCTGAGTCCTGGAATCCTCTTGAAATTGCGATTGATTATGCCTTTGATGGGGATTGGGACAGTGCCAATACGGAATTGCGTAAGGTTGTACAAGTCATTGGTGGATCAAGTGGTGAAGAAAGTAGTCACAAAGATATTTGGGATAGTGCCGCTGAAAGTACCATCCAGGCAGTCATGCTCACGGTGCTAGATATTTCTGTACGTCACCAGGACAAATCAATGGTGACCATCTCAAACGTCCTGCAATTCATCAATGATATGAACAAGTTCACGGATAAAGAAGGTGATGGCTTAACTAAGTACATTACTAACATTGGTAAACTACCGCGAACACCAGCGCGCAATATGATTATTCTAAACGCCGCTGAGTACCTATCTGCCACAGGGGATACCAAATCATCAATTTCTTTCTCAGTTATGAATCGTTTGAATTTGTTTGCCTCAGAGTCAATCACACGTTTGACAACCTTCAACACTATCAATTTGACCGATTTAGGGTTTCCAAGAATGCTAAAGATTAAGTTCTCTGCCTGTTATAAAGGCGTCCATGTGAGCATTCATGTTTATGAATCAGGTAAAAAGCATGCAATAGAAAAGGACAAGCTAACTGTGTCCCAATCAGGCACGCTAACTTATCCGATTCATAACCATTTACCCGTCTCATGGCAAATTGAGTTGTCACTCGATAATGATGGCAATTCAATTGCGATGCGTAAACAGTCGTTTACGTTGACTGGTAAGATTGTACAACGAAAATTACTCAATGGCAAGATTAAGCGTGACTTGTTTTCTAAGCAGCCTGTCATCCAATGCCTGGTTGATCAGATTAAACCACAAGGCACTACTGAGACACCAGGTGTCAACTTGCGTTACTCAGAAAATCCAATGGCAGTCTTCATCATCACGCCACAATCTAACGATGATTTTTCCGCTTTGGCCAGCTTGTTTATCTCACAAGTTTTCTCAGTCAATACGGACATTGCATCAACGATTACCCGCAGGAAAATGGACAGTTGGATACTTTATAAGCTCAATGAGTTTTCTATGTTCCCACGTATTCCAGGCTTCACCAACATTCTAACGCGTGGTTTAACCTATGGGCATTTGGTTGATTTGTATATTCAAACCTTAACACAACCACGATTGCATTATTCTGAAATGGAAACCAATGACATCAATGGTAACACGGGTAACTGGTTCCACATTTTAACTAATGATGAGCAAACGAATGAAGCCTTATCCAAGCAATTAGGTGAGGTTGAAGTCCAAACCGAATCAGTCAATTCACAGATTGGGTTAGATCGTCAAGATCGTGGTAATCGCCATGCACAAGTTAGCAAGGTTCGGCTGTTGGATGCCAAAGAAATTAGTGAATTGAGTCCTCGTGAAATGATTACCATCCGTACGATCAAACGTGCTGATAAGAAGGGGCGTTCTGTTCGCCCTTTGCCAATTTTCTCTACGGGTGCTTACCGAATGCCGTTTGCCTATGAATTATTGGGTAAGCAGTATTCACTTGATTACTATACGGCAGACTTGAACATCAAAGCGCAGCATAACGATTTGAAATATGATGACCTCTATCATGACTTTGTGCCTTACTTTGATGAACTTGATCAACAAGTCCAACTAGAAATTGAGGAAGACGGCGCAAGTGGCAATCAAATTGATAATCGTCAAATCAATACGTTAGCTGATGATGAAATCAACAACATTTTGGCCAAAGCGCATCAAGGTATCGAAACAGCCACAGTGCAAACACAACAAGAACTCTCTGATGAGGAACGTTACTTAAAGTGGAAACATGACTTTAACCCTGATGAGCCTTTTATGACCGAAGAACAACTAGACAATGTTGAGCTACGTCAAATTGTAGAGAAATCCATCAAAATGAGGATACCACGCTCAAATAAGACCGAAGAACAAAACAGTGCCGTTGCTTACTTAAATCGTGGCAAATATTTGACACTTTCTGGCAACAACAATAACGGTAAAGTTCTAAGATTACTAAACAACGAACCCGCATACATGTGGGAAATTTATAAGCAGCTCAACGCTGCAACAATTCAAGGAGAAGTCGAATGACAAATCTATTCACGGGTATCAATACATTAGCTGATAGTTTACCAACGTTACCTAATAATGGGCCGACAGCTGATTTTTACACGCAATGGTCGCAATACCTGTCACCATTGCCCCATATATTTTTAACATTGATCATGTTATTCATGCACAGTATCGCGTTAATTTTTTATTACATTGCTAATGCGGTCTTCACAGCATACCAATCATCATTCAAGTTATTGGACTTTATGAATATCTTTTTCCAGCCTAATAGTGATGTTTATCAAAATTGGAATCTAGGTAATATCCTCAAAGACTTCCTGTACTTGGGGTTTGTGATATTTGGTATTATGATGATGGTGCAGTGGATTCAATACACCGCTACTTCTGGTCGCAAAGGTAGGGAATGGCCTAAGGGTATAACCATTACAGTTGCCGTTATCACGGCTTTACCCTGGGCGATTGGATTGATGAGCGGCATTGGGACAGCCACGGTCAATGATACATCCGGTACAAAGGACAAGAACATTGTTACACAATTATGGCAGGGTAATTCTACTAATTTAAAGGAATTAGCAAAAAATAATTTTGATTTATCAAAATATAAGAACCAACATGTTTTAACTAATGATCAAATTGAAGGTTCAGATTTCCACTCAGTGATGAGTGATGCTGGTTACACCGACGGTTTAAGTGACGCTCAAAAGTCTGTATTTACCAAAAAAATAGGTGGCAATGGCAACATGGTTGATATTACCGGTGACTCACTTGTTCTGGGTAAGACATTTGCGGATGATTATCCAGTGATGAAAACAAACTGGTTAGGAATTATTGGTGGTGAGATCGTCTTTATTATTGTCGTAGCTGGGGCAATTGTCCGTTTGCTATCGTCTGTTTATAAAATGGCTTTTATGGCAGGTTCAATTGTTTACTTTGGCCTCAGAGATGGCACACAAGGCAAACGTGTCCAACAAGTTCTGGGAATGATTGAGGGACAAATAACAGGTATTGTCATGATGCCAATTTCATTAATCTTCTTCTTTGCCTGGGTAGAATTTGCCTTTAATACCATTAATGGTTTAGGTCTAGATATGTGGCCATTTACAATTTTGTCGATTGCCGCTCTGCTATCTGGTGGTAAAGGGCTCGCAGTTGGCTTTGAAATGATTGAACAATGGACTGGTGTTCGCTCAGGCCATAATCCTGTTGCTTCGATGATGTTAGCCAATCAAGCTGCTCACATGGTAGGTGGCGCCACAAGGGTTGCCAAGAAAAATATTGGCAAGGGTCTCAACGCAATTTCACCAGAACAGAAAAAGAAGAATCGTGAACTAGGTAAGAAGATTGCCAACTCAGGTGGCAATCAAGGCTTAGATAATAGTAAAGCACTGACTGATCATAGCTTAAATGATACTGGTGTCGCTGCATCCGCACAAGCCACAGGTAAGGCGGCAAAGGCGGCTGAGGTAGCAGGACGTACAGTCGGAGCAATGAAACATCCAGGTAGTTTATTGAAAAACACTGGTCGTGCGGCTGGTGATAAAGTTAAAGGTGGCGTGAATAAAGCCGTTGGCAATGTCAAAGATTATGCTGGTGGTGTCGCCGACAACTTTGCAGGAGGACAACAAGCCGTTGAAGCCTTTAATAAACGTCATTCACCTGTGACACCAAAAGCAAACAGCGGTGATACACCATCTTCTTCTCAACCACGTAATGTGCATGAAGCACTTTCAAAGGCTGTCACAGATTCACCTAATTCTCATCCAAAGGATACAGCAAATAAGTCTCAATCTAACATAAGCCACGCTATGTCAGATGCACACCGTGGCTTACCTACTAGAACTAATTCACCCAAGTCTAGCGCTGCTGATTCAACTAAGCCAATTGTGAGTGGTGGAACAGTTGTTCAACCTAAGGGAGTCGGTGCAACACCAGCAACCATGTCACGTCCAAACACCCCACGTTTGAGCGGTACATTGCCTGGCAAAAAGTCGGTGACTCAACCGTTGACAGCAGCGCAACAAAAAGAAAAGGATCGCGCCTGGGCTGAGAGTGTTATTGCAAAACAAAAAGCAAAAATGCAGAATCAACAAAGTGTATCAAGTAAAGAAGACAAGTGAAACTTTTAATTTGTAGGCTAATACGGTAACATTAACAGTAGTTGATTTTAGGGAGTATACTGATGGAGAAAATTAAGCTAAATAAAATTTGGATTACAATTGTGGTGATTGGAATTATCGTTATCGGAATTTTGTTAGCCATGTTGCACCAACAAAAACAAAACAGTCCTGAGGCACAATCATCAAGTTACGTGTCAAGTGCTAAGGCTTCATCCGTCTCAACCTCGGTTCAAGACAAGAACAATGAAAAAGCCTATGCTAAAAAAGCTGCAAAAATGAGTGGTCACGTCCTGGAAATAAATGGAAAAGAGTATTTTACATCATGGACAAAAGCCGATTTCCAAAAATGGGCTAACTCCTATATGTCAATGAATTTGGATGATCGGCATAAAGATGGTGTGAAGGAAAGCTTTGGCACATCTACCACTATTGAAAATAGCGATACTCAAATGCTATATCCTTTAGATAATTGGGCTAAGGAAATACAAGATAAGGGAACCCCGTCAAACTACTTTAATACAGTGAAAGAGTTCAATAAACAATACCCAGGTGTTAATCCTGATGATATAAAGAAATAGCTAATCTAAAAGGCGGTGATTACTTAAAAATCACTGCCTTTTGTTTTGTTCTAAATTATTTTGATTGATTTAAGACTTGTTCTAATACTAGATCTACAAAGGCACTTGATGAGCGGAATCCTTGTTTGGTTGCTAATTTCTCAATGCCTTGTTTTATTTCAGGGCGAATGGTGTAAGTCGTTTGTATTTTACGACTACTATGATTTGAAGAAGGTAGTTTGAATCCGTCTCCTAGCGATACCTCTGATTGTGGTTCGTCTCGACTAAAGGCATCTGCCATTTGTTTTTGAGCGCTGGCTTCATCAAACATACGGGAGTCTTTTTTATCGTAATCCATTATTTCACACTTTCTAATAGCTTTTGATAAGCATCATAAATTTGCTGCAGGGTTTTCGGGTTGCGCTTGGCTTGTTCTAAATCAAACACTGGGGTTTTAAGCATGGTTGAACTATTAAACACTTCACGCTCATTTAAGACAGCGACAAGGTTTTCAATTTGGTCAATAAGTTGCCCAAACTCATGACTTGAACGGGTATTATGCTTTACACGATTTGCAAGGTACAAAACTTTCGCTTCAATCAGTGATTCGCGTGTTCTAATATCAACGGCATCATCACGGAACTCTTTCATCCGTAAATCAAATTGTTGTTTTGATTGAATAAAACCATACTCTGAGGGTTCTAGTGGCACCACAACATAATCAGAAACGGCAATCATATTCTTCGTTAACGTTCCGAATTCTGGATGGGTGTCAATTAGAATATAGTCATAATCTTTGATTTCCTCAAGGTGATCTTGAAGCCACATCATCATCAAAAAGTTTTTATTATTCTTTGATTGTAATGTACCTTCTAATTCGTCTAAATGAGGGCTAGCAGGTAACAAACCTAATTGTGGGGTAATTTGTCTAATTTGGGCTAAACCGCCTGTAAAGACGTCATATAGCGTATTTTTATTAGTATAGCTTTCATAGGTAGAGGACAAGTTACCTTGATAGTCTGAATCAATTAACAAAACCTTGTAGCCTTGTCGAACCAGAAAACTTGCAAAGTTAAATGTCATCGTTGTTTTACCAACGCCACCTTTAGATGCTGAAAATGTAATTGTTTTACTCATGATGAAGCTCCTTAGTTATTTTATTTGTCAAAACGAAATAACGATGAAACCATCAATCCAGGCATGTAAAACTTGTTTACATATATATATTATATCATACGTATAACATGTATATCAATATACTATACTTTAAATATAGGTAAAGGTATGTTTGTGTTATAAGATGAATATATACACATCTATCAATATCTTATATAGATTGGATACACAAAAAGATAACAAGCAAATCATTGTCTCCTGTTCGTGCAGGGGCTTTTTCTTTGGCTCAGGAAAAACCATTTACCTTTATGACATTCTTTCGATACCTTGTACACTGACCACAGATTGAACTTCAATCCAGGCAAAAATAACTTGTTAAAGGAGAAATTATATGTATGAACACTTTACCCCTGGACGCAATATTTGGAAGAAAGTGTCACGGTGGATGTTTTTCACGATGGAACGAATCTTCGTATTAGTCATTGTTTTTGGGATTACTTACCTGATGATTAAATCATTCTATCCCTACAATATTGGCAAGTATGGGCTGATTCTAATTGTCAGTAATGCGTTACTAGCTGGCTTTTTAATTTTACCTAGTCCAAGTAACCCAATGGGTCTCATGTATCAAGAAATCCTACGTGGCATCTTAAAGTCCAGCAAGCACGCCACAGGTGATCTAACTGCGATTACTGAAAACAAGAAACGAGAGGAAAAATAATGGGAATAAAAGCTAAACAAGCACAAAAGGGAAAGGGTTTAACAGTTGTCAAACAAGCACTTGATAATCGCAAACCAATTCCAATCTACTTTGCTTTACCTTATAAAGACATTTTGAATAAAAAAGGGCATCCAATTTTATTGGCAGATGATACATACGCTGACATGCTCAATTTACCTGGAAAAGATTTGGATTTCCTGAATGCTGAAGGCGATAAGAGTTCCAACGCCATTATCGCTGACTTTCACCAGTTGCTATCAGTTTACGTGGAGGACTTTGATATTTTCATTAGTCAACTACCCGCTGACACGCGAATCCAGCAAGCTTCATGGGGACAAGAGTTAGTGAGAGTGGAAAGCCAATTGAATAGTGTTGACCTAGATGATCGTCATTATCAACAATTGTTAATGATGCGCCAAACTATTTTGCAAGAAATTAATATTGAAAAAAATGTGGTCGGTGACATTAAACATCAAGAATATACCGCTGTGATCTATGGCAAGACGTTAGCTGCCTTAGATAAAAATCGCCGTGACTTTATGGCACACGCAGGCATGGCGTTTACACCTGAGCCAGTCTCAATTAATCGTAAAAAGATGGTCATGTACCAAATTAACAATCCTGGGGAAACCTTAGAACTGGAGGAAAAATAAGCATGCGCACAAGTTTAAATACAGCAAAACGTTCCGCATTGAAAGCACGCGGCTATAATTTAGAACTCATTGAGGAAGTTCAAAACCCTAGTGGCATTGAATTTCATACCACTTACTTTGATGATGGTATGGCAAGTAGTGCCATTGTCAATGTCTATGACTATCCCAAGAATGAACAGTTACAAGGCTGGTTCAAAGAGTTAATCAATCACAAGAACACCATTGTAGACATCAAGATTGGGACTGAGAACAAGTTTGAAGTGCAAAAAGCACTTGAGACAGCTACTAACACGTTGCGTAGTAAGGCACGTAGTGAAGTGACCTCACAAGGTGACGCGTTGGAAGCCGAACAAGATGCTGACATTACACTCCAAGACTTGAATGAAGCCCGCAATGGTCGTGAAATTTACAAACGTGTCTACGTTAGATTATTGATATCAGATGTTTCTCCAGAAGAATTACGTCGTCGTGTTAAAGAAATTCAACAACAGCTTTCTAACTACCGCATGAAAGTTTATCCTTCTGAGCAATTAACCCACTTCCAACAGTTCTTTATGCCAGCAATGTCAATTGAAAATCAAACGATTAAGGACAAAGGGTTCCCAATGAAAGCCTATGCTTTAGCTGGTTCTTATGCCTTTAATCAAACCTTTATTGCACATCCTCGTGGTTCATACATGGGCTTAACCATGCAACGTGGTGAAGTTATGTATGATCCTAGCTACAATGACCACCGAACACAGTTAACCGCTTATAACCTAGTTGTGGGTGGAGAGCGCTCAGGTAAAAGCTCGTTTGCCAAAAAGAACTTGGGGCCATTAGTTTCTCGCGGTGATACAGTTTGGGTATTTGATAAGTCTAATGAATGGCGTGATCTAGTGAATTACTATTACGGTGTCACTCTGACGCTTGATGGTAGTCAAAACATCATTAATTTGATGCAAGTGTTTGGCACTGTCCTTGATGCAAATGGCAATGTTGATGTCATTGCAAGTTTCAACCAGCATCGTACAAAAGTGATTACGTACTACGCGACACTTAATCCACAAGCCGACAAGAAAGAATTAGAAATGTTGGGTAACCTAATTACTGATTTCTATGTTGAACGGCGTATGTGGTCATTGTCACCAAAAGACAACCCGCAAGATTTACGTGTAATCGGGCTACGAAATGAAGCCTATCCAATTCTCGAAGATTTTCAAACCTTCCTAGAAACCCGTAACATGCTGACGCGCAACATGACACAGCCTGCCGTAGAACGTTTGGATAACATCTTATCGACAATTAGCAGCTTAATACAAAATCATGGCGACATGGTTAATGGTGTAACGACCATGCCTGATCTGTCTGGTGAGCGTTTGATTCGTTTTGATACTAGCGGTCTTTCAAGATTTGAAGATGATCTCTACAACGCGCAATATTTTACCATTTTGTCTTTGATGGAAAGCTACATCACGATTAATGGAACACAACAACGTGAGCGCATTAAGCGTGGTGAAGTTTCAACTCAGGCCAACGACAATGGTAATCCACCAAAATACTTCTGGTGGATACAGGATGAAGCGGATGATATTTTCAATGCTAAACATTCATTAGGCATAACCTTTGGCGATAACATGATGGCACAACATGGTAAAGATTTTTTCGGGATGTTTGCTATCTTCCCAGGACTCAAAAACGTTGTGCCAACGGGTAATGCCTCAGACACTGAGGCTAGTCGTGCCGCATCTTCCTTCTTCGGCCGATTCCCAAAGCAAACGATTGGACGTCTATCAAAAACGGATACAACCCGTTTACGTAGTGTGGTGAGTGAAACTAATATCACTGATGGTCAACTACAAGCGTTACAAGGATTGGATCAAGGTGATTTCTTAATGAACTTGGTGGGTAAGCAAGCTACGTTCATGCACGTTGATCTTAATGACTCAGAAATTAATTTGTTTGGTGGAGGACTGTAAGATGAAGTTGCCACATCCATTAAAGAAGGCGCGTGATAACCGTGAAAAAATGAAACAAGAGGCGCAACAAATCGTTGAAAACTATGACAAAGGTCAAAAGCCTCAACCAGTGGATAACAAAATTATTTGGTATGTCATTGGTGGTTTTGTTTTTGTTTTTATTCTCAAAGGCCTCAGCCTTTTAATGGGAGGTTAGACCATGTTAGAACGTTGGATGCAAGATAAAAAGCGTCGCTTGTATGTCATCATCGGCATCATCACTACAGCAATTCTGTCAATATCAGTTATTGCCTTAATGTGTGTCATGGTCTTTTCAACACAGAATGCCAATTGTTGGAATGATGATACAACCATTGATGATGGTGGCACTTCAATCGGTGGCGATTGGAAAGATCCCAACTCAGCAACGCACAAAGCCATACAACATGCAATTGACCGTTTTCATAAAGAAATTAAAATGTCAGGCGACAATATCGCTGCTGCAATTGCGATTGGTCTTAGAGAAAGTGGCTTTAATTCGAAAGCCGTCAATCCGGCTGGCTCGGTAAAAGGCATTTGGCAGTGGGGTGCTGGAGGTATTAACGGAAATCGCTATGGTGACACAGCTGATACAGTGCAAGCACAAGTTCAACTGGCAATCAATGAATTGCATAGTAGTCATAAAGCAACTCTAATTGGCTTAGCGGCCGCTAACAACATTAACAGTTCAATGGTGGCTTGGGATACAAAGTTTGAAGGGGTCGGAGAAAATGATCCACAACGAAAAGTCGCCGACACCGCAAAAACTGCCGAAGAAGTCAAAAAGGTTTTCAAACTAGATTATGCAGGTGATATTGATGTCTTTGATGGCGGCAACAACGACTCGGGTTCTAGTGATACCTCAAGCGATGCCAATTCAAGTGCTATGTCTGATGCCTCATGTGACACAGGGTTGGATACCAACACAGATGGCTTACCAGTTAAAGGAAAATACAACATAACAGGTGGCTATCCAAACTATGCAGGCCTAACAGGCGCAGAACATTATGGTGTCGATTTTCAAACCGTCAACCACACTATGACTGGTGGTGAAAGTAATGTGTACGCTGTTCATGATGGCACGGTAGTAGCCAAAAGCTTTGATAGCGTTGGGGGTAATTGGCTAGTGATTAAAGGCACTGACGGGGTGTTTACCTATTACGGTCACGCACCAACTCAGTCAGCCATTGTTGTCAATACAGGTGATAAGCTTTCTGCTGGTCAACACATTAGTCATGAAGGACAAACTGGTGAAGCAACAGGTATTCACGTTCACTTCGCCGTACAAACAAAAGATCAATACAATTGGGCGCCCGAAAGTAAAGGACTAAAATCCCCTGGACTTTATCTCAAGTTACCCGCAAAGGCAGGTACTAACGTTGTTATTCCTAGTGGGCCATTTGATTCTAGTACAGGCAAAACAGATAAATAGGAGTATTCAAATATGAATAAATTAAAGAAATGGGGCATTGCAGTGTTCTCTTTAGCTGTCATTGCGATATTGACTGCGATTGGTGGAACTTATTACTACAACACAGAGGTGAATGGTTATCCAGATACCAAGAACTTCGCTGACAAGATTGATCAGTTAGATGGCAGTAGCAAGCAAAAGACAGTCTTAATCTTCCATAAGCCTGGTTGCCCTGACTGTAAGAAAGCGCGTAGAACGATTAAAAAGACGATCAAGACACATCAAAAGACAATTGATTATGTTGTCATCAACGTCAAGAAGTCTGATGCACAAGCATATCTTGCTAAGTACGGCGTGACACAAGTACCCACAGTGATTGCTTTAAAAGGTAATCAAGTGATTGACAGTACCAGTTCAAACAACAACAAAACAATTGCCAAAGTGGTCGCAGGAGATTAACCATGACAAAATTCAATTTAAAATGTGTTTACGCGTTTGTGTTAACGCTTGCTTGCCTGTTTTTAGTCCAGCAAGGACTTAGCTATCAACGCACGGTCAAGAGTGTGAATATCGTGCATCAAGAAATCAAGGCAACAAAAGCTAAGTCAAATCAGTATAGGGTTCAAGCTAAACAACTTGATAAGGTTAAAACCGCTGATATTCGAGATATGCAAAACATTCAAAAAATTGGCAATACATTTCTCAATGAAATGTTTGCGATCTTACCAAAGTTAAATAAGTCAGATGCTAAAAGCAGTGTAGCAACCGATGACGTTGTGTCAGCTTTTCTAGGGGCAACGTTTGGTGGTGATGTGGATGAAGGTGTGCCAACTTTTCATTTAGAAAGCAATGATATTGTCTATTTCAAAGCAGCCGATGGCTCAGGTCTAGGATTTGGGACGGTTAAATATAAATTAGGCAAAGAGGAAACCAGCACAACACTATTGATGCACATTGAAAATGGCAAAATTACAGAACTCCAAACGGGTGCTGTAAAAGATACCTCAGGAAGGAAATAACCTTGACAAAAGTAAATAAAAAAATAGCCTTATTGTGGGCTATTCCAGTGTTGATGGTGGCTGCTGGACTGGGTTTTTGGTTAGCTACTCAAGTCGCTGTTAAAATGCATCAAAGTGCATCAAATGAACTAGCCGTGCAACAAAGCAAACTCATCAACAAGAAATCAAAGATCGGTACGATACTGGATTCAAAGCAACCTAATGTTTCGGCTGCCTCTACTTTGCTTGATAAACTATTTACTCTCGATTGGACAATTGCCTCTCAAAAGGAATTTGATGCTAAAGCCAAACAGATGACACCTTATGTGACTCAGGAGGTCGTCAAAAATAGTTTAGATTTCAAGGCTGATCCCGATAAAATGATTACACAGACAGGTGTGGTAATGACTTATGATCACATGGATTTCTTACCCACCTCAGCAAGTGCCACAGAAGTGAAGGGGAAGGTAATTGTTTTTGTTAAAAGCCATCTCAAGGACTCGGCAGATGCCACCACACGTTTTGTCTATAATGTCAGCTACAATCCTAAAACAAATCTCGTGACACAATTAGACCGCATCGGAACTTATCAATTACAAAGTGACAGCAGTGTGTTGTAGCATAAAATAAATAATCAACATTTTTTGATTAGATTATAAAGCTCATTTTCAAAATTCTTATTCACAAATGTTTGATAAATTATAAATTTTAATTTGTGCTATAATAATATTCTAATATATCTTATATAAATTAACATTTTAAAGAAGAAGGATTTTATTAACAATGAATAAATTGTTACTTACTGCTTATGGATTTTCAACACCAAAAATTATAAATGTTGCTCAAAAAATGATTCAAGAGAATAAAATAACAAAGGCTTGTATTATTTCCACATCTTGGCCAAAAGAAAAACAAAAGCACCCTCAGATGCAACAAATAAAAAGAGATCTCCTCAGCATGAATATACAGCAAGTAGATTTCTTAGATGTGGAATTTGAAGATGCTAACAAACTCTTTGATTACGACCTAATTTTTCTGAATGGGGGCTATCCATTTTACCTTTTGCATTTTATCAAAAAAAGTGGTGCTGATCAGATTTTGAAGAAAATAAACCAAAATGGAGGACTTATATTCGGTTTAAGCGCCGGTTCAATTATTTTAGGCCCTTCCATAGCTCTGATGCAGTACCTTTATCCAGAAGATAATCAGTTTAATGACTCGAATTTAGATGGCCTTAATTTAACAGATATTCATGTGTATCCACACTTTAAAGAAATGCTAACCCGCGATCCCACAATAAAAGATAAAATTAATAAATATGAAAATGAAACCGGAATTAACATTACAAGACTTAATAACGACCAAGCCTTAGCAGTTAATAACGACACTCAAACTTTTTTGGATTGAGTGTCGTTGAATTATTTTTTGTAAATTAACTAAAGCTCATCCCGTTGGATGGGCTTTTTTGTTTGCCTCAGGAAAAACCATTTACCTTTATGACAATTTTTTGATTCTTGTTATTCTGTGCGTGTGTTGATAACACAACAAAGAAAAAGGAGGACTTTTTGAATGAAAAAGTCAAATGCACATAACAAGTTTCTATGGGAGCGTCATCCGATTTCACGCTTACAACAAACATTAGCGGGATTGGTTGCTTCATTACCAATGTGGCTACCGACTGTTGCCTCAGCGGATATTGGTGATGCTGCCAAAACAAGTGGTTCAAAGGTCATCACAATTCTTTATATTGTGTTGATCGTTGTTGGCGCTATTTGTTTATTGATTGGTTTCATCATGCGTGCTACTGGTAATGAACAGATGGCGCAAAAGAGTAACAGCAAGCTAATGCACGCCATGTTCGGTATTGGTGGTGGTGCCTTAACTGGCCTACTGTTGACATGGATTTGGCAAACTGCCACAACTGCTGGTGGCGGAAACGTCATCAACTGGCCATTCTAGACGGGGGAATAAAAGATGTTTGGGAAGAAAAAACAAACTAGTATCGGTGATCCATTTTTTACCCGCGTTGAACAAACTGAAATTGATTTCAATGATGAGGTGATTCAAGACCTGGCTGAAAAAAGTGGGATAAGTGAAAGCTGGCCGAATGTATCACTGTCAGGGCTACAACAATTCGCTGCTGGTTTGGTCAATGATGTGGTGCGTGCAGGTGATCATGATGTTCGTTTAGGCAATGTCGTCTACTTTATTACAAACGAAAAAGGTCGTGCTGAGCCAACCGGATTAAGTTGGGAAAGAGCGACACTAACAGCAGGGTTTGAAAACATTGTTGTTAGTACCGCTGATCATATTTTTAACGACACAGAAATTCGTCAAGATGAAGATATGACTTATGAAATTATTGTTGAGGCCTTACAACCTCTGATGGATGCCGTGCTTGCAGATGGTAGTCTGTCATCAGATGATTTGCCAGATATACCTTCTGAGGAACAGTTTAGACAAGCGCGTGAAACTGGTGAAGTCCTAACAGTTGAGCCTAATAAGTTCCAACGCACAACGATTGAAGTAAAGCCACTGGTTCAAGCTGTTGACAATGAAACTAGTGACCAATCAGAGGAAAAGGTCGTAAAGACTGTATCTGCTATTCCTAAGATAGTTGAACGGCCAAAGCAGCCTGCAAGTGGTGACATAGTGAAACCAATTGTTCAAGCTGTTGTTCCGACTCAAGACAACTCAGAGGGTGTCATGACCGAAAATGATCCCACACAGAAGTTAGTTGATCGTGTCAACCTGGCACCAAATGCATTTGAGATGAGTGATGTCAAAGCTGATTTACCTGCGGAACACCCCGATTACGTGGTTAGTCGTTTGAACGCAGACAAAGCCAAAGCAAATGACTTTCTGAATGATACCAGCAACATTTACACGCAAAAGATACGCAAAGCGATGTCCGACTTGTTGAAGCAAGAACAAGCAAAGACTAAAGCAGCAGTTGAACAGTTACGTGACACTAATGTTTCTGAGACGGTTGATGCACAAATGAAAGAAGAACGGGCAACAGAATTTGAAACACGTTATGCACAAGCACATCGGGCTCGTGAAGCAGGTTATCGCACGGCTGTGGAAGATGAGAATGCGCGTCATGATAATACACTCAAAACGCTTAAAAGTGAGTTTGTCAGCGACCTAGAGGCTTTGAAAGTATCTGTTAATCAAGAGCTGGATAACTGGTTTATAGAACGTTCAAAAGACTTGCAAAGTAATCTTCAAGCCACAGTAGACGATCAGGTCTCAGAAGTGACGTCACAAGCGCAAACAGAGACGCTAACCAGTCTTAAAGCTTTGCGTGATGAGTTATTAGCTCAAAACACACAATCCTTGCTAGACATGCATCAAAAGCTGGAAGAAGACATCAGTAACAAGCGGGCACAATATCAAGCTGAGCATGAAAAAGCAATGATCAGTGCCACTGAGTTGGAAAGTGCTAAAACGCATGCTGGTAGCCTCAGTGAACTTGAGCAACAAGTCCAAATTTTGAAGCAAACTAATTTAAACCTCGAGCAACAATTAAAAGGTAAAGATGCTGTCAATAATGATGAGGTCTCACAACTCAAGCAACAGCTACAAATGCTTCAAAATGCGACCAAAACTCAGACTCATGATGAAACTAACCAACAATTGATGACTTTGTTAGCAGCGCAAATGAAGCAGCCTCAAGTTGAACAAAAGAAAACAAGTGCTTGGCAATCAGCGGCGATTGGTGTTTTGGCTGTTCTGGCTATCGGTGGTGCGGGCTTTGGTGGTTATGTAATGGCCCAACACAAAACAGATAGCGCCACCGCACAATCATCAAAAGCAGTCTCTGCGAGTAGTCACAATGAAGGCAGCGCAACCGTAACCTTAGCACCTAAATCATCTGAGGCTGGTTCTTCTTCAAAGGTTAGTGCTTCAAGTAGTCAATCAAGTTCGTCTAGCTCATCTAGCTCACAAGCTAACAGTTCTTCTACGTTAGCTGACCGTTACCATGTCGGTGAAGACGTTGATGCCACAATCAATGGTCAAACCGTCACAGCTAAAGTCGTTTCTGTACAAGACAAAACCATTACAGTGCATCATGATGGCTACGATTACGTTGTACCATTTGACAATTAGGCGGTGAACTATGGCAATCAACATTGAACAAGTCAAGCGCCGTCGAACGACAGCGCAACCTAGACGTCCAAATTTCCATCGTTTGAAAAGGCACCATCCAATTCTAAAAACACTGTTATTAGCCATGATTGGCATCTTAATTGTCACCGGCGCTGTGATTTACGGTAACCATACGCAGTGGCAAACAGCGCAGAAGGTTCAAAAAGCTAGTCATAAGGCTGTTGCTAAAGCAAAAAAACAACCTGTTGTCAAAGCAAGTCAAGTCAAACAAGTGGCGGCACAGACAAGTGTCAAACCTGATTACTCAGGGACTGGCGGTTTAACTAGCAAAAAAGATATGTTAAAACTAGCCCAAAGCAATCAAGCTGAAATCCTACGTGGACATGTGGCTGTGCCAAGTTTTAGCATTAATGAGCCAATCTATGAAGGCACAAGTAACCACGTCTTAGCCATTGGTGCGGGCATGAATGCACCCAACCTAAAGTTTGGAACTGGATTAGTCCCAATATTTGCTCACAATATGGGTGATTATAACGCCGTGTGGCCATACCATCCTACCAAGTTTAGTACGCTACAAAACATGACTGAAAAAACCATCATCGGGAAAGATATTTATCTCTCTGATGGTCATACAGTTTATCGTTATAAAGCGACCAAATTAGATTATGGTATCGCTGTGGGCGTGATGAATCAAGAACTAGCTGTTGAGAACACAGGCAAACCAAAGGTTAAATTGATTGTTTGTTTGGAAGATCAAGAATTTTGGCAGCAAGTTAAAGCGAGTCACTACACAAATTTCACCGCTAAAAAGCGAATCGTGCTGACGGGTGAATTAGTTGGTCAACAATCAATTAATTCCCTGGACAGCAATTTAAAGCAACAACTGCAATAAAACTTATTAAATAGTAAGGGTAGCAAATCACCACCCTTCAAAAATCGGAAGAGAGAATATTTATTATGTCACATAACATTAAACACAAACTACGCCATCGTATTTTTGAAGGCGCAGCCATTGCCACGATTATGATTCCAATGGCTTCACCAATCATTGCACATGCCACGGATACCCCAACACCTGTTAGGCTCTCTTCAACTGGGACGAAAGTGAAAATTGATGACGCAGATTTGCAAAAAGCCATTGCTGATGCCAAAACCGCTGGTGTGGACTTAACGCAAGAAAAGACTGATACACAAACAGTTAAATCTAGCGAAATAGCATCCGCCAAAAGTAAGATCACTGACACCTACAAGACACAGGTTTCAACGCTTGAAGCTGCTACTAAAAAGCAGACCACCGCTAACACTGACTACGCTACCAAAGAGGCGCAGTATCAAAAAGATTTAGCTCAGTATAACAAAGATGAAGCCGCCTATGAGGCAGAAATTGCTAAACATAAAGATGATACGCCTATCGCTGACAAGAATGGCATCAAGGTTAATGGTGATTATAATGAAGCTGGTAAAGGCTCACTAGATTACTACAAAAATTTTGATGTTGTCGTTGATGGTTCAAAGGTGAAAGACTTTGCATCTGTTTCTGATTTAGGTTGGAACAAAGATAGTAAGGTCACTGCAATTGGTAAAACACAAGTTTTGAATACTGACAGCACAAACTTTAATGCCCCTTCAAAGGATATGTACCTAATTAAGGATTTCAATAAGGGACAACAGTTCAAGATTGTAAATGTTGGGACTGATAAGATTACAGGTAAAAAAATCAACGCGATCATTACCTTTACCAATACGGTTAAAAGTACCGGCTCTGATTCACATTACCTAGCCGTTGGTAAGCAAGATATGGATGGTCAAACTAATGATTCTGTCCGTTTTGAATATCTTAATACCGATGGGGTCAAGACTAAAATCAATTATGAATACTCTGATGGTAAAGCGGCCAATTTGGTAACCGCGTTCGCCATTGGTGACGTTGATGTCTTACAAGGTATGCAGACTGACTATGGTAATGTCACGCAATTGAGTCCCAAAGACAATGGTCTAGAGATTGACAAGAATGCCCCTTCTGGATTATTCGGCACTTATACGACAAGTGCTGCTGGTTTGGACGGTTTTAACGACACACCGCTTGGAACGGTCGGTTTAGTAGGAACTGGTTCAAGCTTCACGTATAACTTCTTTGATGAATACACTAAAAATGCCACCAAAGCAGATACGACGGCAAGCAATGTTATTACCGAAAAGGGTGGCTTGGTTAATGCCTGGAAGGCTTTGGGAACACAATATAATCTATTTGGTTCCTCTGCGGCTCTAAATGTAGTGACACCACCTGTTAAGCCAACACCACCAACAAAGGAAACGGTCAAGGCTAGTTACAAGCTCAGCGAATTATACACAACGCCAGAGCCACACAAGTCAGAAACAGATGATAGTGGTAAGGACAACAACGGTCAAAACGTTAAGCCAGGTCAAACTTTGAAATACAAGTTGACGTGGGATTTGAAAGGTTTAGAAGCCATTGACGTGGATAAGGATACTTTGGCTAAGGGCTTGTCATTCATGGATGATTATGATGAGACTAAGCTAGATATTACTGATCAAACTAAAAAAGATTTCACTGTCATTGATGCTAAAACACAAAAGTCAGTGATGGATGAACTCCAACAAGATTGGGATATCAAGAACGGTAAGTGGACATTGAAGGCCAAGAACGTGCAAGACTTTTTGACTAATCATGCAGGTCATGAATTCACAATCACGTTTAATCCAGTGATTAAAAAGGATGCCACAAGTACGGTGACAAACACTGCGGTTCAAAAGGACTTTGGTCAGGATTTTGATACTGAAACAGTGAAGAATCTAATCACGCCTGATACGCCAAAGCCAGATACACCATCAACGCCTAATACAAGTTATGGTGAAGCGCCAAAGGGTTGGTTATATGGGGCGATTGCAGCGATTGCATTAGCAGGCGCCGCATTTGGGTTCCGCAAGCCAATCAAGAAGTGGTTCCATAAGTAACAACAAAGTACAAGATTAAACAGTGCCTTAGGGCATTGTTTTTTTGTTTCTCCTTATCCAGAGATAAAATAATGAACAATAAACCTTGTTTTGTTCTTCACAAAGTGGTATATTAAAAGTGTTCAGAGGGGGTATTGACATGTGATATTGACAGTCTGTTTTCCTAAACATATCATTTCTTTTTTGAAAATTATCACGTCTCACTTCACGAATTTAACAATATCTCATGGTCTCTCAGAACATATTTCTTAAGTTAAACAGTGAATCTTTACTCCAGGTTGACTGCGCAAATAGAGCCGTCCTTTGATGGCTTTTTTTGTGTGTGATTTTGAACAATCATACTTGACAAGCCAAAAAGACACGGCAAATTGATGGTTATAACATTAAACCGTTAGTACAATAATATTAGAAAATATAGATCAATAACTTAGGTAAAAGCAAGTCTATTATCTATATCAATACAAGTATACACGTCTACATACGATAAACATATTGATGTGTATGTTAGCATATATATGGTAGATTGTAAAATTAAACCGAACACTTGAATAAAAAAGCCGCAGCGCCTTTAATGGTAATTGCCTAAAATAACCATAAAGGAACTGCGACTCATGACTAGTTTATCATCTCAAGAACGCACTGTCATTCAAACTTTACTCGAATTGAATTATTCTGTTCGTGCCATTGCGCGCTTTATTAAACGCTCTCCTTCAACCGTTTCGATTGAAATTCATCAAGTTACACCCTATAAAGCTGAGATTGCTCATGCGTTGGCATTGAAAAAACGTCATCTACGTGGTCGTCATGACACGCTAACACCAGCTATCGCTGTCTTTTTGAATCACCACATTGGTATATTGAAGTGGTCACCAGAAACCGCTGCGCATGTTTTAGGGTTACCTTTCAAAACGATTTATAATTGGCTCAATGCTGGTCGACTCAAACTATCATTGGCTGATTTACCTGACAAAGGTATCCGTCAAAAGCGTCAATCTGATGGTAGACGACAAGTATTTGTGCATGGTCGTTCGATTGAAACGAGACCTGAAAGTGTGAAAGCACGACAAACCTTTGGACATTTTGAAGTTGACACCATGCAATCGGGTAAAAGACGTGGCGATGTGCTGGTGACAATTACTGAAAGACTAAGCCGGCAACATATTGTGAGGCAAGTTAGTGGTCGCAATAGTCAGGCAGTGACACCAGTCTTAATTCGTTTTTTTCAAGGGATCAAAAATGCCAAGTCAATCACTGTTGATCGTGGGCGAGAATTTGCAAAATATAACGAAATCGAGCAAAAACTAGGCATTCCAGTCTATTTTGCGCACCCGTATTCACCTGAAGAACGTGGGAGTAATGAGATATTAAATCGATACGTCCGTCGTTTTATACCGAAAGAACGTAAAATTGAAACAGTTAGCGCCAAAGAATTAGATCAAATTAATCATTGGATCAATGCGAGACCAATGAAAACACTCAACTGGCAATCACCACGAAAGGTTTTTCAGCAGTTTGCAGTGTTCGGTTAATTCTTTCAATCTACCATATATATAAACTATAACAGCATTAAAACGTTGATACCAAGCTATTTGCGCAGTTATTCACTTTTGTTTTTCTTAACATTTAAACTATTGACCGAATGTCATTTTTATAGTCTTATTGAGAGAAGGAATAATTGCCACATGACTAAGAAAAATCCAAAATCAAAGTACGCTCGCTTAGATTTTAGCGAGCGTGTGACGATACAAAATATGATAGATGACGGCAAAACTAATGCAGAAATTGCTCGTAAACTAAATCGTCCTCGTGCAACCATCACACACGAACTAAAACGCAATGCACGCGTTATTATTTGGCGTGGCAAAACCAAGATATTACGACATACATACGAACCGGTACAAGCAGCTAGACGCGCTGAGTATCACCAGTCAAAGTCACATCATTCACAGCCAAAAATTACGCCAAAAAAACGTGAAAAGATTGATTATTATCTCAAAAAGAAACATTGGTCGCCAGAACAAATTGCACATGGTGTGCCACGAATTGGTGTTTGCACACGAACAATCTATAACTGGATACTTAATCGCAACCTGAGTGCGACATTAAATGATTTACCGCTTAAAGGCAAAAGGCGCAGGCATCTTAGGGCAAAACCAGTTAATCCAGAACATAAACGGATGATGATTGAAACACGTTCAATACACAACCGTCCAGAAGTCATCAATAATCGTTCAACATTTGGTCATTGGGAAATTGATGGGGTGATGAGTCCTCAAGATTCCCAATCTTTCGTGATCACATTTGTGGAACGAAAAACACGTTTTATGGTTGGTGTCAAAGCTAAGAGTAAGAGTTCAGATGATGTCAAAACAGCCCTAGATACCTTTATGTCAAGGTTTGAAAATGTTTGTGAAAGCATCACATGTGACCGCGGCACAGAATTCACCAGTAGTTTATTTATTTATAGCATTGAAGATACATACGGTAAAAAGTTATATTACGCTGATCCACAATCACCAGGTCAACGTGGTACAAACGAACGCATGAATCGTGAATTAAGGCGTGTATTTCCTGCTGGTTATGACTTTACTAAGATTACCCAACGTAAGCTTCAAAACGCCATTCAGGACATTAATGAGCGTCCTAGAAATGTGCTCAGGTTCAAAACACCTGAAAAAGTCTTTACCAAGCGAATCATGGTAGCTTAATCATCAATAGCTGCTAAAAATCGCTAATTGTTAAGACAGTGCAAAGTCAATAGCTTTGGGCTGCATTTTTGCGTATAATAATAACCAGATAAACACGAATTAAGTGCTTGATTAGCTTAAAAAAGTCAAAATGGCAATGCAAAAACTAAATATGCGACCAACATTAAACATCAAAAACAAATTATGGTAGTGGAAATTTAGAAACGCAAAACCATAAACAGCACAAAAACAGTCTTTGTAATCAGATTGTAAACAAATCCGCTATCACAACAGCGACAACGGATTAGGCAAAATAAAATCTATTTTTTTAGATTATTTGTTACTTTGAGGGTTGACAAATTCAGTTCGTCTTTTAGTTAACATAATATATATTATCGAAAGTAAATATTTTAAAATAAAAATTATAATTACCTACACTATCAATTGTTTATACAACGCTTTAAGAATATACCAATCTGAGTAATCAATATTTGCCATATTTAATATCTGAATAAGTGGAATCCATTGCGTTTTATTATTTTCATCTTCACTGGCATTATATATGAACTCTTTTGAGACAGAGCTATTAACATGTGAAACATAAACAACCCTAAGATGCTCTCTTTCATTTGTGGATCTTTGAACTGAAAAGGAATCCAAATACGCAATGTGATTCAAATTCAAGTGAACCTCCTCACTGGTTTCTCTGAGAGCTGCATCTATTGGCTTTTCTCCTGGTTCAATATGTCCTGAAGGCAGTTCCCACTGTTCCCGCCACGTATTCCATCCCACGAGTACTTTACTATCATCCAGTATAATAACGGTGGCGCTTGAAAGAATTGTCTGATTTTGATGGATTAATGATTTGTAGGAAATATTTTTTTGTTCCATTTTAATTTTATTCATTATGCTTCAGACCCTCATGAATAAGCTGTATACTAAAAATATGAATATGGTAGATTGTAAAATTAAACCGAACACTTGAATAAAAAAGCCGCAGCGCCTTTAATGGTAATTGCCTAAAATAACCATAAAGGAACTGCGACTCATGACTAGTTTATCATCTCAAGAACGCACTGTCATTCAAACTTTACTCGAATTGAATTATTCTGTTCGTGCCATTGCGCGCTTTATTAAACGCTCTCCTTCAACCGTTTCGATTGAAATTCATCAAGTTACACCCTATAAAGCTGAGATTGCTCATGCGTTGGCATTGAAAATACGTCATCTACGTGGTCGTCATGACACGCTAACACCAGCTATCGCTGTCTTTTTGAATCACCACATTGGTATATTGAAGTGGTCACCAGAAACCGCTGCGCATGTTTTAGGGTTACCTTTCAAAACGATTTATAATTGGCTCAATGCTGGTCGACTCAAACTATCATTGGCTGATTTACCTGACAAAGGTATCCGTCAAAAGCGTCAATCTGATGGTAGACGACAAGTATTTGTGCATGGTCGTTCGATTGAAACGAGACCTGAAAGTGTGAAAGCACGACAAACCTTTGGACATTTTGAAGTTGACACCATGCAATCGGGTAAAAGACGTGGCGATGTGCTGGTGACAATTACTGAAAGACTAAGCCGGCAACATATTGTGAGGCAAGTTAGTGGTCGCAATAGTCAGGCAGTGACACCAGTCTTAATTCGTTTTTTTCAAGGGATCAAAAATGCCAAGTCAATCACTGTTGATCGTGGGCGAGAATTTGCAAAATATAACGAAATCGAGCAAAAACTAGGCATTCCAGTCTATTTTGCGCACCCGTATTCACCTGAAGAACGTGGGAGTAATGAGATATTAAATCGATACGTCCGTCGTTTTATACCGAAAGAACGTAAAATTGAAACAGTTAGCGCCAAAGAATTAGATCAAATTAATCATTGGATCAATGCGAGACCAATGAAAACACTCAACTGGCAATCACCACGAAAGGTTTTTCAGCAGTTTGCAGTGTTCGGTTAATTCTTTCAATCTACCATATACTAAATAATTATACGGCCGTTTTTATCGATCGTGATGGTACTATTGGTGGTAACGGCCATTATCAGTCACTCAATGATTTCGAACTTTTTCCTTATGCGCTTTCTTCAATCGCAAGATTAAAAGCACATGGAATGAGTGTATTTGCGCTATCAAATCAAACCCACATTGAAAAAGGCGATATGAACTATTATGACTTCTTCAATTCACTGATTAAAATGGGGTTTGATGATGCGTTCATTTACCCTCATTCCGAACAAACAAACTGTAATTGTCGAAAACCTAAAAAAGGATTAATTGAACAAGCTCATCGTAAATACAATTTTCAAAACAAACAATCCATCATTATTGGTGACCGATTTTCATCAGATATTCAATTAGCTCAGAATTGTCAAATGTTGGGTATTCATGTTGCAACAGGTAAATTCGAACCTCAATATTTTATTGACAATCAAAATCAACAAAAAAAGAATATTATTACAGTTCAGAACCTCGAAAGTGCCGTAAATTACGTTCTTAGTAATTAGATAATAATATCATTTTTGAAAATATTAACTACTACTTACTGATCAATCACCCAACAACATTTCAATAGCTAACACCCCGTAATGTCTCTCCTGTTCGGGAGTATATATTTCATAAGTATCGTTAACTATTTTTTCGATATTATCAGTTGAATTACTACCAACCTTTGCACCATTAAATTGCGCATAGAGATCAGCAAACGTAGTGAACTTGTATAATTGTTTTACACTAACCATTATTTGATTGTTATTCTCTAAATCAGTAAATAAGATTTTATGCCCAATTTTTAATTGTGCTCGCTTCTCATCATAGAGTCCTATTTCAATTGTTTTTGTACCCCGCTGCACTAAAACAAATTGATCGTGATTTAATCCCATTAACATAATTACCTTCTCCATCTTAAATGCCATTACCTATCATTATATACTAAAGGTTTTAATAGATTAACAGTAATAGGTGCTGAAGAGTTCCGGCTTCTACTAAGACATATAGCCCTAATGAAACATACACAATTAACTGAACTAAATCGCCTTGTTTACCAAAAAATGCCTTTACGATTGGTACGTTTACCAACTTATATGCTGCCACAATCACAGCCGTCAAGATAATAATAAACAGGACTAAAATGACCGGTAAGATTTGAACATTTAGCATCGTAAAATATGGTATATATAGTGCCATATTATCGGCGCCACAGGCAGAAAAAGTGATTACCAACACGTTCCAAAGAATAGCGTCTGGTTTAATTATCTTTAATTTTTCTTCTATCTCTTCCCCTTCGTCTTCTTTACTAAAATACCCCCTTACCCCGATTATGATCGGAATAATACCCAACAATCCAAGAAGCCATTCCTCCGGAACTTGCTGTAATGCAAGCGCAATAATAATTGAAGTAAGTACTAGTAATCCATTTCCTAAGTACGCGCCTAAAACAACTAATTTCGTATCATGTTTTGTACTATATTTTCCAAAGAGCAAGAGTAGAACAACAAAATAATCCGTTGTTGTCCCTATATAAGAAAAAATTGCTGTCAATACATCTTTTAACATAAAAGTCTCCTGATTTATACATGAATTTATTTTCATGTATAAATAGTAACATACTTACTGGATTTTACAAGTGTTTATTATGATATCAAAAAAAGAAACCAAATTTTATTGGTTTCTTTTTGCTTAATATCATCATTCACGCATATGTCCCCACCACTTAGGTAGTAGCTCTTTCAAGGTAACAGACTCTCTATTGTCATAATCTACCATAATTTCAGTATTTTCGTTTTCTGAAGAAAGTTGCATTAAAAATTCACGGCAAACGCCACATGGCATACCCGTAATACCGACTGGAGCCTCATCTCTAAAAGCAATGAGTCGCTTTATTTTAGTTTGATCGCTATTTAAATACATATTCAACGCAGCTGTTCTCTCGGCACAAAGGTTCATTGTTCCACATAGACCTTCAATACAAAATCCAGTATATATATCGCCATTTTCTGCCTCCAAGGCACTAACAACATGATGCGCATAGATAAATTCATTTACTTCTGTCGGACGATACTGTTTTTTAGCAGCTTCATATAGCTTTTGCCAAATATCCATTTTATCAAACCCCTTTACATTACTGAGGATATTATAACACATGCCAAAGAATTGAATTAAAGTTACACATACGCTCTTATGATAAATATGTGTGGCTTTCAAATTCTCAGAATATTTTGTTTTAATAATTCACTCGTTTAAGTCATGATATAATGGTCTAAATAAATAACGAAACTCAGGTTGTAAAATGAATAACTGTGAAATATGCCGAAGAATAAAAATGATTGAAGAAGGCACTAATCCTTACTTTGTTGCTGAACTAGAAACAGGGTATGTTGTTATTGGTGATCATCAATATTTTGAAGGATATACTTTGTTTTTGTCTAAAAAACACGTAACCGAGCTGCATTATTTACAAACAGATTTCAAACGCAAATTTTTGGAAGAAATGTGTCTTGTTAACGAAGCCGTTGCGCTAGCTTTTGACGCTGAAAAAATGAATTGTGAACTACTTGGTAACGGCGACGCACACGTCCATTGGCACTTATTCCCTAGGCACAAAAATGATACGCCAACACCAGGGCCAGTTTGGTGGTTAAACAGGAAAATCATGTTCAATGAAAATAACTGCCCAACACAAGAAAAACTTACGCAACTAAGAAACAAGCTGTCTAGGGAATTAAAATTAGTTCTTCGTAAAAGTATATAAAAAAGTTACGTCTTTGCTTAAATAGCAAGTTTATACAATACCTTCTTTTTAGAACATGTTTTAATAATATACATGGAAAATTTTGCAAAGAAGGAAAAATTAAAAATGAAAATGAAGTGTGTTGTAATAGTAGATCCTGAACTGCCAATTGGTCTGGTTGCCAATACAGCAAGCATATTAGGTCGTTCATTAGGAAAAGCGCATCCTGAAATCAACGGAGAAGATACTTACGATAAAAATGATCAACTTTACCCTGGCATTGTCAATATCCCTATTCCTATTTTAAAAGCTGATTCAAATAAAATTAACGAGATTCACCGTCAAGCTAACCAGTATGAAGAAATTGAGGTTATTTCGTTTGTGGACGTAGCACAACAAGTCAATAATTATGAAGAATATAAAGCAAAGCTCAAGCAGAGTACAGATGAGGATCTTAACTTTTTGGGGATTTGTTTATATGGCAGCGAAAAGAAAGTCAATCATTTTAGCGGCAGCTTACCAATGTTAAGATAATTGTAATTGATACTTTTTTGGTGAAACACCGTGATATTGCTTGAAAAGTTTGTCAAAATGACTTTCGTCAAAAAAACCATTTTGATGAGCAATTTCCGACATCGACAAATTTGTATTATCTAACAAGTCCTTCACAGCTCTATTCATACGATAGTTCATTAAATATTTTGCTGGTGAGATATGAAAAGTTTCTTTGAACAAACGAGTAAAGTAATATTTACTCAATCCTGATATGTTAGCTAGTGTCTCTACTTTACACTCACTATGAAAATTATTAGAAATATAATGTTGAACACTTTCGAATCGTCTAGTCTCCATATTTTCTACTGAATTCACGGTCCAAAAAGATAATATTTCTTCATCATCGAGTACATTAATGATTTTCGTCAATATATTCGTAGGAGACAGTTCATATACAGCAGAATCCATAATCATTTTAACCTGCTGCATTTGCCTGCTAGTTAATTTAATCGTCATTGGTTGATTAAACTGATCTTCAAGTGCATTCGATGCTATATATAGCATCGTGTAGCGCCAGTTCACTATGTCTATTGGCTGACACCAATGGACTAACTGACTAGGAATAATGACCAAAGTATTCTTTTTAATGTGCCTCACTTTATCAATATTTGCAATACAACTGCCACCTTCAACAATGCCAATCGATAAAAAATCATGATATTGATATCTTGCAGTTTGAAGTTCGTGTGCGCATCTTTTTATAATTAGGCTCTGATTTACAAGGCTTCTACTGTAATTAATTGTCATACGATATATTATATCCTAACTTCTAGTAATTTAAAAAAGCAGATGACAAGTCTGCTTTTTTAGTACGAAAAATATGTTAATCAATATCAATCAGATTATTTTTAACAGCTAAAGCCACGGCTTGAACTCCTGTTGATACGTTCATTTTGATGTAAATGTCAGTTAAATTAGACTTTATAGTCCGTTCTGAAAGATGCATCTCTAGAGCAATGAGCTTAATTTTAACCCCTCGAGCAACACGAGATAATATTTTAAGTTCTTTTTCTGATAAATTGTAGTCTTGTGTTTCTCCTGGACTTGTTTCTGTATGATTCTGAGAGAATAGAATGTCTGAAATCTGGTTTTGTAACACCATGTTTCCAGTTATTGCACTATCAATTGTTGTAAAAATCGTTTCGATACTAGCATCTTTTAATAAATAACCCTTCGCTCCTAACTTCAACATCCGCTGTATATTCACAACATTATCAAAGGTTGACAGTACCACGACAGGAAGGTCCGGAAAATGATCATGAATGAAAGACATAACCTCAAAGCCATCCTTTTTAGGCATTTTAATGTCTAATAGAACTAAGTCAACTTGAGATTTCTTGATAATATCAATAGCTTCATCCCCATCAGCTGCTTCATAAGCAACATCGTAATCTGAATGACTTTCAAAAATTAATTTAATTCCTTCACGAATAATAAAATGATTATCAACAATCATTATCTTACTGGTCATTTTGCCACCTCAATTTAGTTGGAATTTGAATTTGAATTTCAGTCCCTTCACCTATATGGCTTTTGACTAATAGCTTACCTTCCAATTGTTCCACACGCTCTTGGATTGATTTAAGGCCAAAGTGCTTGTGTTTTCTTTTGCCATTTTCCACATTAAAGCCAACGCCATAATCAATAATGCTAATCCGTAATTGATCATCCATGTCAATTTTAACAATTGCGACATCTGTTTTGGAATGCCTAACCACATTTGTCAACGATTCAGAAATAATTCTAGATACTTCCTCGTACACATCTTCAGAAACACGCATATCTGAAGTGCTTTTTATGCGCACACTTAGACCATAATTTTCATAAAACACTTTTGACAATAACTCAAGTCGATCATATAAATTGATGTTTTTGCTGTTATCTTTTCGCATATCAAAGACAATTTCACGTGCTTCCTTTAGTGTTGTTCGTGACAATGAAATCGTTTTTTCTATCTCTTCACTAGCCCGTTCAGTTTTATCAGATGCCATCAAGGATTTAATTCCTTCTAATTGCATTGTCACGCCGGCTAACCCTTGCATAAGCGTGTCATGAAGATCTCGGCCAATACGGTTTCGTTCATTTTGCTTCGAAATTTCTTTGACTTCTGTATAGGTCAATTGTAACTCATCCAGTAAATGCTGAGTTTTAACTAACTCACTAACTTGCCTTTGATAGAATCGCCATGCCAAGAAAATAATTACATTGAGAAAAGTAGAAGCTTGCAATACAATCAACGCCATTAAGGGACCAAAATTAACCCACTCTATTATAAGAAACACAACCTGAAGTGGCACTAATAATAAGGCCATTTTTTTGAACTCGATGTTAAACAACGTCAATAATTGTAAACCGACTACTGGCAACATGCCCATATATAGAACAACTTCAGAAGGAATAAGCAAAATACCTGCCAGAACAATCAAAATAAATTGCGCAGAAATAAAGAATTTTTTACTAAAATTGATGACCGTCCTACTAAAAAAGTTTAAACACAAATGCAAAAACACCACATTGAAAAACAATGCAGAGTTTATTGATTGGACAGCACCATATTCGGTTTTAAAATAGGACGCTAAGAAGTAAATCATCATACTCCAAAAAATCATTGGCCAACGGTATATCATCATGATATGCTTATTCATTTCAACATCTAGATTTTTTCTCATACGTAGATTCCCTTCCAAAAACATTCATACTCAATTATTTTATCATAGTACCAAACTTATAGAACTGATATTAGTGATTAATCGATTTTTACGTTAGGCAATATTTTATCCAACCATTTTGGCAGGTACCAACTCGCCTTTCCAAACAGATCAATTGTAGCTGGTACAAGAATTAGTCTTACCAATATCGCATCGAACAAGATTCCAGATGCTAATACTAATCCCATCGACTTTACAATGGCATCACTAGCGAAAATAAATCCAGAGAAGACCGCCATCATAATAAGTGCCGCCGCCACGACAGCTGGTCCACTATCTCGCATGCCTAAGATTACTGCCTGCCTAGTGTTCTCTGTTTTTAGATAGTGCTCGCGAATTCGACTGACCAAGAAGACTTCATAATCCATAGCTAATCCAAACATAATACCAATAACAAGAACTGGTAAGAAATTAAGTATTGCGCCCTTGGCTGGAATACCAAACAAGTTAATGAAGTGGCCATCTTGTGCTATAAACACAATAGCGCCCAATGTTGCCCCTAATGATAACACAAATCCTAGCACCGCAACCAATGGAATCAGCAAGGATCTAAATACGACTGTCAACAAAATGAATGCGAATAGCACGATAATAATTGCGAACTTTGGCAAAGCCTTCATTAATGCATCAGACATATCGATATTGATGGCAGTAGATCCTGTAACATACAACCTTGGCAAACCCTTTTTTTGATTCAAGTCACGTATCTTATGAACGAGCTTCTTAGTTTTAACAGCATTGGCATCCGTTTTGGGAATGACCGTAATCATCTGATAATCGTTATCTTTACTTGGCATAGCTTGTGAAACAGTGGCTACATTTCCTAAATCTTTAATCTCATTAACACTATCGCTCACCTTTACCATGTTATCTGTTTTTAGTAACACGACCAATGTTGCTTGACTACCCTCGCCATAGGCTTCTGTCATCAAATCATATGCGCGTCGTTCAGTTAGTTTTTCTGACTTAACCGAATCGTTAGGTAGTCCAAGGTTAATATGTGTGAATGGTGTTGCAATAACACCCAGTACCACGACCACCAACATTGTTAATAGTAACTTATATTTGGTTACTAGCTCACCCCAACCACCTTCAATGCGCATTTTACTTGCAAATTGTAACAATCGGTTTGGCTTTTTGCCGGTAACTCGATCACCTAATACGACCAGCATCGCTGGTACAAAAGTCAAGGAAGTTAAAATTGCAGTAAGAATGGCCAAAGAAGCAGTAATACCCATCACTGAGAGCATATCAATGCCAAGGACTGTCATACCTAATAAAGCGACAATGACTGTTGCCCCAGCAAATATCACCGACGTACCTGCGGTAGACATCGCTGCCGATAAGGCATCTTTTTTTGATTTATTTTGCTGTAATTCTTGTCTGTAACGTGAAATGATAAATAAAGCATAATCAATTCCGACTGCCAATCCCATCATTCCAACTAATGACATTGAGAAAGTTGCTACTGATAAGAAGTTCGTTGAAATCAAAACCAACATCATACCAGTCACCAGACCCAATAGAGCTGATAAAATAGGAATTCCAGCGACCAATAGTGAAGCAAAAGTAATTGCTAAAATCACAAATGCAATAGCCAAGCCAACCACTTCAGCCTGCTCACCATTATCCATACCTGAAATCGTAACATCATTTGAAGTTAGTTCTGTTTGAATACTTTTGTGTCGTGTAATCTTTATTGACTTCTCTAATGCGTCAACTGTTTTTTCTGAAACATTTTCGCCTTTTTGCTTATATATCACCCTAGCTGTAGCAGTCATGCCATCTTTACTGTAACTATTTAACATAGCTGGCAAAATCACCATTTTGACATGGCTGTTTTTTTGTACATCTTGAAATAGTTCTGCCATGACTTGCTGATTTTTATCAGTAGTTAATGCTTTACCATTATTTGAGTGTAGTACAATTTGTACCTGACCACCATTTTGCCTAGTACTTGGAAACTCCTTTTCCATTAGTTTATTAGCTCTTTCAGACTGTGACCCCTGAATAGACATCCCCGCACTATCAAAATGAATACCAAAGCTAAGAGCCGCACCAACTGATACAGCAATTGTTATGAAAAATGCCACAATTGTCAGCTTGGCATGCCGATATATCCACCGTCCTAATTTACTAAGTAATTGCCCCATTAATATATTTCTCCTTCTAAGTTAATATATTGACTATATCAACAAAAAGAGACTTACACATCGTACCAAAGGGCACACTTTTTGCCCTTTAGGGCAATTGTGATTGATATGGTATACTAAGTAACTAAATACGAGGAGATAACAATGTTAAGATTAGAAAAAATGACAGCAACGCATTTTGATGACTATATGAGTAGATCAATCAAAGAATACGCTTTGGAAAAAGTGCAAGCTGGTAGTTGGACACAGGAAGATTCGCTGGGTAATGCAAAACTAACATATGACCGACTATTGCCAGATGGATTAAACACTCCAGATAACTTTCTCTTCTCCATTATCAATGATGACAACGTTATTGGCTATATTTGGCTTGGAGCAGACAGTGAAAACAAGAACATCGCTTTTATTTTTGACTTTGAAATTTACGATACCTATCAAAATAATGGTTTTGGCTCTCAAGCCATTGCACTAGCTTCCACAAAAGCAAAAGCGCTGGGGTTCACCTCAATTGGCTTACATGTTTTTGGTACTAATTCTCGCGCTATACATGTTTACGAGAAAACTGGCTTTGAAATAACTGATATAAAGATGCAGAAAAAACTATAAAAAAAGAGCAGAGATATAGTCAACTATATCTCTGCTCTTTTTTTATGCATATCTAGATTGGTTTATGATGTGTTTTGAATCATATTTTTTAACAACCTTTTGCAATCGTTCACGCGTATCACGTGACCATGCTTTTGTTGTTTCTGACTTACTGGTATCACTGGAATAAGCACCATACACACCACATCCATGCTCTTGTAGCGGTTTGAATAATTGATTCAATAAACCTGATTGTGTGATGTCTCCCCACATAGCAACAAACAACGTTGCCTCACGAAATGACCAAGCATCAAAATCAGGCGACAACTGATTTATAGGACCATCAATAGCGCGCACTTCAATACCCATGACTGCACTAGATTTTAACATGGTATGCAATGCATTCAGTAAATGATCATCAATTTTAGTTAACAGTACATTTTTGACATAGACGTTATTCGCCCCTTCGTGTGGTAAATGCGGTGCCTGGACTAATGTATGATAACTCAAATTGCTCTCATCTTGCTTTTCAACTTTGGCGATGTTTAGTGCGTCAGTAAAATATTTTTCGCACAAATCTGTTTTTTCACCGCACCAGATGTTAGTTGCCTGCACCGAAATAATACTTGAATTACTGTCATTTTTGGTTAGCATTAATAAACTACTCATATCTTCAGTCGCAGTTGTTATCCAAGAATGCCATGCAAACAAAAAATGTGATAAGTCGAATACGTTATATGATAACTTTTGCAAACCGATTGGTACTCTTTGTCCTGATTTTGCTGGTTCGACTTTGTCGGCTTGAAAAATAAACTCAGTAACGATACCGACTTGTGAACCTCCGCCACGAATTGCCCAAAATAGGTCGCTATTTTCTTCTTTGTTAACATTACGCTTCTTGCCATCAGCGGTAATGATAGTTGCACCTAGTATTTGATCAGTGGTCAATCCTTGTTTCCGCACGAGTAAACCTAACCCACCGGAAGTTGCTAAACCACCAACGCCGGTGTCGCCAAAGTCACCACTAGACAAAACTAAATCGGCTTTACTAATTTTGTCAGCCACGTCACCCCAAACTGCACCGGCTTGGACTTTAACAAGACCTTTAGCCTCATCAAGTATGTTTACTTGGTTCATCTGTGATAGGTCAATAATGATACCACCATCATTAACTGAATAATTAGTTATGCCGTGCCCACCACTACGAACAGAAAAAGGAATTTGATGTCCAACAAAACGCTGCACATTTCCAGCGTACTCAACCACGTGCGAAACTTGTTCATCATTTTCAGCCATGAATACTAATCTAGGATGCCCTACCTTAAAATAATTAGAACTAACAGACTCGTACTTACCGCTATTTTTTGTAACTGCTATGTTACTTAATGTGGCGGGTAACGCTGGCCATTTCTGTTGATTATCACTGTCTGTCATTAGACTAATTTCTCCTTTACTATGAACTAGCTCAATGTATTTTCACGTTTTGAATTATTAGCAAGAAAAAATAAATAAGTTAAAATCGCAAACGCAGCAAAAAATAAAAATGGTAACTTTATGTTAATTTGATAAATAAATGAACCAAACAATGGTGACACAATTCCAGCTATTGCTTGGGTCATAGCAACAGTACCTGCAACTGCTCCTTGTTGATCCTGTGAAACAACAAGTGAAGCACCAGCAGATAGTGAACTCATTCCAAACGCAGCTCCTGCACCAATCAAAATGTAGCTTACCACTAACATCCAAAAGGCACTAGCTACAGTAATCAATAACAAGCCAAGCACAAGTAATGGAATTCCGACAATCATCATCTTACGAGCAGAAAAATTTAGTACTTTAATTTGCAAAATTTGTGTCAACATTAATGTTACGCCTAATATAACAAACAGCAGAGACGAGGTCTTCGCACTTTGAACAACCGTTTGACCAATATTGTCATGTAAATATAGCGATGTTAGTAACTGTAACCCAACCACAACGAACATCACAGAACATCCAACTAACAACCAGCTCAATAATTTAACCGAGAAAAACTTTTTTGACCCAGTTTCTTTTTTGTCGGTAGCGTGTGTTTCGTTAATTGACACCTGTCTTTTGGGTAAAATAGCCGTCATAATAACGGTAAACAACAACAAGAGAACAATGGTTGTATAAAAAGGCAAATATAGATTACCAGTTGTTGAAATCACCCCACCAATAATTGGCCCCAAGACCATTGCTAACCCTGTTGCAAAGCCAAGGGATGACATGTCTTTTGCACGATCTTTGGTCGTTGAAATATCTGCCATATAAGCATTTGCCGCCGTTGGTGTCGTTGTCATGAATATGCCCAGCAAGAACCTAGTGCCCATCAATCCATAAAAGAATAATGGTACTGCTTTTGACGACGCAATTGACATATGAAACAAGATCACGTAAAGAATGAAGAATACCCCCATCCCGAACAGTCCAATAATCATCACGATTCTACGACCAAATATATCACTCATTTTCCCCCATATTGGTGCAAACAGTAACATTGCCGCAGCACCGAGAGAAATCATAATACCAATTTGACTTGGTATCATGTGTGCTTTAGTTGAAATTGCTGACAAAACTGGCATGGTAATGTAAATTCCCAAATACGACACCAGTGTCGCAACAAAGAGTTTCTTTTTCATAAAATAAAAAATTCCTTTCCTTAATCAAATACTCTAGTGATTAATGTAAAGGAATTTCATGTGGTATACTGCTCTATTTTGGTAATTCTAGCCCAATCGTTCAATGAGCCTACTAAACTTAGTTTTTATAAAGTTGACGATACATTTTAGGTGTCATTTGTTTTTCCTTTTTAAAAAAGGCTGAGAACTTACTTGTATTCATATAACCAACTTCGTTGGCAATAAAAGTAATACTGGCCTGACTATCCTTTAGTAAAGCACAGGCATATTCCAAGCGCGCAGACATCAAGAAACTGTGAATTGACTGGTAATATGTGGCTTTAAACAATTTCTGCATGGTCGTTTGACCAATATCATATTGTCTAGCCAACTGCTGCAAAGTTAACTTTTCACCGATGTGATTCAGCAAATAGCCATGAATAGCATAAATTTTCTTAATATCTCTTGTTGGAAAATAAGTTTTCGGTAAAATAGCTTCGTGCGCCTCATCTGAATTAAGATATAATAATAATTCCGCTATTTTCAATCGTAAAAATTGCAATTGATTCGTTACTTCAACCGCTTCAAAATCTTTAAAAAACCGTTCAATAAACTCTGTTTTTATCAAGATATAATCTTGGTCGGATAAATAATACTTAGTAATGCTATCAATTAGCTGGTCATTACCAACAAGCCTTATAAAATCGTCACTAACTTTCTGGCGATTGATCAGCAATGTAATGCCTTGATATTGGCCACTAACGCTAGAATAGTGATTATTATCATCAAAACTTTGAGCTATTTTCAAAAAACCCGGTTCCAGAAAAATTGTCTCTTGATTATTTTTGATTAAGTTAACAGATCCATTGTAGGAAAAATCTAAGCGCAACACTTGGTCAGAAAAAGTTATCGCCCCATAATACCTATCGAAAGAATAGTCATGTATCACCAAATCCAAGCCTTGTGTTAACTTTATCGCAATTGGTTGAAGATTTCCCGAATTACTAAATAGATCGGTTTTATTTACTTTATTTATGTGTTTTAAAAAATTTAAATAGTTATTTTTATTCGTCATCAAAGACTATTATACATAATTAATCCCACCATCAACTAAAATAGATTGACCGGTGATATAATTTGATTTGTCATCAGCCAAAAATGACACTAGGTTAGCAACATCAGCTGGTTCTTCACCACGACCCAATGCAATACCATCAATATATTCTTGCTTTGTCTCTCCTAATGGACGGTCGTAAATTTTAGCCATTGCAGCATCAATTTGATCCCACATTGGTGTCAAGACGATACCAGGGCAATAGGCATTTACAGTAATTTTGTCTTTTGCTAGCTCTTTGGCAGCAGCTTGTGTAATACCACGTACCGCAAACTTGGTAGCTGAATAAATACCTAGCAACTCAACGGCTTGGTGCCCAGCAATAGAACAAGCATTAATAATCTTTCCACCTCTGCCTTGTTTCTTAAATTGTTTAGCGGCAGCTTGAATACCATATATTGTTCCGTTGACGTTGATGTTGAAAATCTTAGTAATTTCATCAGGCTTAGCGTCTACAATGGCAGCAATTTGTGCAATCCCTGCATTGTTCACAAAAACATCTAATTGACCAAAGTCGTTCACAACGTCATCAACTAACTTGAACATATCCTCATGACTTGAAATGTCAACGTAGTACCCTTTTGAGTCATTACCAACTTCTTCGGCAACTTTCACCGCATTATCTTTGTTTAAATCAGCGACTGCGACAGTGAAACCGTCTGATGCGAGTTGCTTAACAATACCCTCACCAATTCCTTGTCCACCACCAGTAACAACTGCAACTTTAACCATGTGAATTTCCTCCTTTTTAATTACAACTACATTATAAACTTGTAAGCCTTTACATTCAAGTAGTGAAATAATTTTGTGAATAATAAAACTTTAATACAAAAAGGTTCAAGTTCTGACCACTTTTCGTATATGTTGCGGTCGCCCAATCAAAAATCCAAATGGCGGAACTTTGTAAAAGAAGTAAGATAGCGCATATCCCATGAGTGCCGTTATTATATAAATGAAAGGTAACATAACTAATAGCACCCAACCATTACCAGAAGGTAGTGATGATAATAGCACAAACATTAACGCCAACGGTAGGGTCTGTGACAAATATATGCCGAATGATATTTTGGCCCCAATAGCAACAAAATTAGTGATCCATTTTGGCAAATAGTTTTTTCGTAGATCGGCATAACGTAAACCTAGCCAAACAATGTAACCAATGATCACTACATCATAAATAAAAATAAACGGCTGATGAACTTCTTCTGCTTTGTTTAACGTCAGGTTTAATACATGAACATTATAAAAGTATAGAAGTACTGTTCCACAAGCAAAAACCAACGATGATATGCCAAACCATATATGCCATTTACGTATAAAAACTACGAATTCTTGATAATGTATCGCCGCGTAGCCACCCATAATAAAATAAAATTGATAAACAAAAACATTAAAACCATAGTTTTTTAATAGATATGGCCATCCACTTGTACCAATATTTGGTAATTGATATTTAATGAAGACAAGCATTCCTAACTGAACAACTGCTGAAATTACAACTATCATATGATGATACGACAAAAAACGTTTAAACAGCCAAACAATCAACGGAAAGATAAGATACAGTTGCATCGTAACCAAAATATAATACATATAGTAATTATCAGCATAAACTGACAAATGCGCCCAATTTTCTAAAAAATCCCCAAGTGATGAATGGTTTTCTGCTCCTGTTAAAATAGCTGTCCAACTTAAGTAAGGGATCAAAACACCGAGGTATCTTTTTTTCCAAAACTTTAAAATTTGCATTGGCTTAAAGTAATTATTCATGAATAAGACTAAGCCTGTCACAAACATAAAACCCATTCTCGTGAAATGCAGTGAAATGTGAGTTGCCATCAGAATTTCATAGGGCATTGAATGAGTAGAGATCTTATGCGTGACTAAGGTAGTCGTATGATTAGCAAGGACGCCCAAAATGAAAACTATCCTGAAAAAGTCAACTTCAAATAAGTAAATCCGTTTATTTGATTGTTGCATGCTGCATTTCACCTTTCAGACGTTCAATTAATTGTGCCCTTAAAATTTTACCAGTTTGATTTCGAGGGAATGCCCCCGTAATTAAATACTCTGAAGGTTGTTCATACTTAGCTAATTCTTTTGAAATTTTTCCCCTAATTTCATCAATCTCTTGATTATGATCACTCGAATTATTCAGATGTAGTGCTGCTACAACTCTCTCACCATATAATTCATCAGGCAGCCCAATAACAGCGACTTCTGTTACGAACTGAAACTGAGAAATAATCCCCTCCACCTTAGCAGGAGCTACTTTTTCTCCACCATGGTTGATGATTTCTTTTATTCGACCAATCACGTACAGATAGCCCTCTTCGTCAAAATAACCAATATCTCCGGTTCGAAAATAACCGTCTACTAAAATATTGTCTTTAGGATCCAGATATGCTTGTAGTACTCTAGGTCCTCTTATTACGATTTCTCCATGCTGATTGGGTTTGTAAGTGATACCATAGACTGATGAATGAATCGCTATGTCCGTATCTACCACTGGGCCAACTGAACCAACTTTTGGCTTATCTAACGGATTAATTGAAACAACTGTTGTCGACTCTGTCATACCATAACCTTCTTGAACCTTAACATTAAATCTGCGCTCAAAGTCTGTTAATAATTGCTCAGGGAGCGAAAAGGAGGCTGAACGCACATATTCAAGGTGTACTGCTTTTTTTACTTTTTCGTACTGTTGATTACTATTTTGATTTTTTAGTAAAATATTAATAATTGTTGGTACAACTGACAACCAAGTAACTTGGTACTTCGCGACAATAGTCCAAAATTGACTTGCAGAAAACTTTGGCGCTACAATGACTCGACAGCCATTAATTCGTGAAGTAACCGTTGATACAATCTGTGCATTGATATGAAACATTGGCATAACAATTAAAGCATGATCGCTTTCTTTAATATTTTGACTTTTTGTAACAGCTTGCGTAGCCAATAATATTTTTTTATTAGTGATACCGACTCTTTTGGGTTTTCCAGTTGTCCCAGAAGTATTTAAGATTAAAGCTAGTTGTTGTTCATCATCATCGGCTATTTTCCTTACAGAAGTGCCGTTGAATGAAAAAAGATTTACCAGATGACTTAAAACTTCAAATGATCTTTCTGAAAGTATCTCTTGATTTGCTAATTCCATACGAAGGCGATCACTAACAATCGCTCCAGAATATCGGTAGGCGGTAAATTCACTAAGAATTTCTTTAATGCCTGTCGTTTCGGCAACAGGATGTGCTATAGCACCAATTTCCCATAAGGCTTGTTCGATAATAGTTATCCAAATTGAATTCTCTAATCCAATCAGGACGACATCACCCCTCTGAATATTTTGATTAATAAATTGTTCTCGAAATAAATGGATGGCCTCTTTAGTTTCTTTTCCTGTTAACTTTATTTCACTCTTTACGTCTATTAATTGAATTTCATTTTCGTGTAATTCTAATTGTTTATTCAATCTATCGAGCAATACTGACATATTTTATCTACCACCTTCTTTAGTTTGTCGTGTTCAGCACAGTATCTTTAATTGTGATTTTCTTGTTTATCAACCCTTCTTCGTAAAATAAATTAGCAATACTCTGTTGTTCTTTTAAAACAGCTGAAGTTATACCGGTCATTGTGAAGTCTCTACGTTTTACCATTTTTTCAATAACTGATTGTTTCATGCTTAAAGATTTTGCCAATAGTTTTGAAACCTCGGACTTATTATTGTTAGCCCATTTCATATCTTGAGAAAGATATTTTACGAGATATGATGAAACTTTTTTATTTTTCTTAGCAATAGATTTGGTAGATAATAAAAAGTCACGGTTCTTACTCAACCTTTTTCCAGTCGTCAACACCTTAGCATTTTGAGATACTTCTGCCTGGGCAGTATAAGGATCCCATGTAACCCAAGCATCAATTTTTCCTTGACTAAAGGCTATGCTGGCATCTGTCTGTTTCATGTTAACTAACGTAACGTCACTAGAACTAAGGCCGGCCTTCTTCAACGCGCTAAGAAGCAGATACTGAGAACTAGTTCCTTGAGTATAAGCAATTCGCTTACCCTTTAAATCTGATATTTTAGATAGACTAGAACTTTGAGGTATCAAAATGGCGGATCCACTAGATTTACTTGCACCAACAGCAATATAGGTAATATCCGTTTTTGAGGCCTGTGCTGTGACGGGTGGTGTATCACCAGTGCGCGCGTAGTCAATACTACCACTTGCTAATGCTTGCATCTCAGCAGCACCATCAGCAAATTCGCGATAAACAATTTTGTAGCCTTGTTTTTTCATATTTTTTATAAGTTCACCATGTTGCTTAGCAATATCAATTGGATCACCTTTTTGGTAACCAATCGTAATAGTTTGCAACGTTGTTTTTTTCTCGATTGTTTGTGTATAACCATAAATGGCACAAACAGCCCATAAGAACAAAAAAATAACTAACATTGTTTTTCTAACTAATTGCGTCATTTTATTTCCTCGCTAGCGGATAATATGAAACTTTGAACCGTTTCAGTTGCCTCGGTTGAATAGTTACGATCATTACTCTTGCGAATGCCATCTATAATCAATCCCAAATGCCCGTCTTTAACAGCTACTACCCGATCCCCTAGCTGTACAGCCTCTTGAACATCGTGCGTAATTAGAATAGTTGTTAAGTTGGATTCTTCAACAATCTTGGCAATTAGACGCTGCATCTTTAAACGTGTTAATGCATCTAAGGCCCCCAATGGTTCATCTAACAAGAGAATTTTAGGTCGTGACATAAGCGCCCGAGCGAGTGCGACACGCTGTTTTTGTCCACCAGATAGCTGTTGTGGATATGATGTGCTTTTATCGCCAAGTTCAACCTTTTCGAGAAGTGTTAACGCGTAAGCATTTACATCCTTATTTTTGCTACCAAAAGTAACATTATCTATAATAGTCATCCATGGTAGCAAGCGTGAATCTTGGAACATCACACGAGCAATTTCATTTTTATCTGTTAATGACTTGTTATTAACGCTAATCTGACCAGAAGTTGGCTTTTCTAGGCCTGAAATTAACCTCAAGAGTGTTGTTTTACCACCACCACTTTCCCCTACGAAAGAAACGAACTCACCCTCCTGAATATCAAAATTAATGTTTTTTAGAACTTGTTTTTCCCCATATGTTTTACAGATGTTATCTAATCTTATAACTGAGTTCATATATCTATCCTTTTTGCCAATTTAATAAGATGGTTTCAAAACTTAATGCAATCCAATCAGATACTTTACCAAGAAAAGCATAGATAAGGATACTTAAAAAAATAGTCGGCATATCTAAGAATTGCTGCGCATTTATTTCCATATAACCAATTCCTGAACTAGACGAAATTGTTTCAGACACAATGAGTGTTGTCCACATAACTCCTAAAGCATAGCGAAAACCCATTAAAATTGAAGGCAATGCACCTGGTATAATAATTTTCATTAACATCTGTTTTTTACTTAGGCCATAGGAAGAACCCATTTCAATTAGGCTCTTATCAATAGAACGTATGCCATGAAAAGTATTGATATAGATAGGAAAAAATACGCCTACCGCGACTAACGAAATTTTTGCACTTTCTCCAATACCCAACCAAATAATAACTAATGGGATTAATGCTAAGTGGGGAATATTTCGAATCATTTGAATTGAGCTATTAAAAAAACGCTGCGCAAATAATGAAACGCCATTAACACTCCCAAATACAAAACCTAATGTGCCGCCAAGCAACAATCCTGAAGTAGCTCTGTACAACGAAATACTCATATTTCGCTGTAATTCACCACTTTGGATTAGTGTGATACATTTACTTATGACCGCTACAGGTGTTGGCAGTAATGACTCATCAATTAAATTAATACTAGTAGTTACTTGCCATGTGACTAATATTGCAATAGGCAGTACGAATGGAATTAATATCTGATTTCCAGTCTTACTCCTGTACTTAATACTTGACATGATCGTTCTCCTAACCTTTTTTGACAAAATACTTACGTTCTACCTAGAATAGATCGTTACTTTTTGTAAGGTAATTCTATTCTTCGTATATTAATTGAAAAACAAAACTGTTCAAAATAACATGCACTTGTAATTTGTGATTTTTACGTCCAGTGAATTAAAAAAGCAAGTAACATCAAAGTTACTTGCTTTTTCATCTATATATACGCTAATTGATACAATGCTTGTTGCAATACTAATTGGCCATTTACTAAATGCTCAGATTTTGTGTTTTCCGAAGGAGAATGACTATTGCCTTTAATACTAGGGACAAAAATCATTGTGGTAGGCACATATTTTGCAATAATTTGAGCATCGTGTCCAGCACCAGAAATAAGCGACTGGTATGCTGAATTATGATATTGCGCAGCCAAAGCACTGTTATTTGCCAATTGATCACTTAATTTAATGGCATTCACATCCGTCATAATCGTCAAAATACTATCATTCAATTCCGTCAGCTCTTTAACAGCTGTGAATGCATCATCTAACCTTTTTTGGCTTTTATGTCTTAAATCTAATGAAAAATCAACTTCACTAGGAATAACATTAGCAGCATTTGGTTGAACTCGTATTTGTCCAATTGTGTATCTCAACGCTACAAATTCATCTAAAACCGCATAAAGCTGATGAATCAATGTGACTGCTTTTTTCATTGCATCACATCTCATATTCATTGGCGTTGTCCCTGCGTGATTAGCAACACCGTAACATTTGATCAATAGCTTTTTCTGACCAACAATATCAGTCACTATCCCGATATCTTGTCTTTTTTTCTCTAATATTGGTCCTTGTTCAATATGCAACTCAATAAAAGCGTGGATCAGACCAGTCGCTTTTAATTCAGATGCTAGTTCCTTTAATTGAGTAACAGCATTTTGACGTGCATGATTAAAAGATAAACCTTCATGATCTCTCAGACCGTATACTGTGTCTTCTAACTTGTTCATGAGATACCGTGAACCTGTAAAAGCTGTATTAAAACGTGACCCCTCTTCTTCCGAAAATGAAACAGCAACCAATGGTATTTTGGGATGACCAAATTTTTTCATTAATGTGCCAATTGATATCAAACTTGCTAAAGTCCCATAAACACCATCTAACGGCCCACCATTAATTACAGTGTCCATGTGTGATCCTGATAATATGAATACTTTTTGGCCTAGGTTTTTTTCTGTTGTTGCATAGACATTTCCAATGTCGTCAACAAAAGTGTAAAGACCGTAGTCACTAGCAATCTGCATATACTTTTTTTGCGCTGCCAACCAATTTTCATCATATACACAGCGCGTCACACCATCAAAACTAGTTAAACCAATTTTTTTGAATTCGTTTAGTAAAGATACTATATTTTTCATAAGCGTTCAGTCTCGTTCAGCTTCATATTTCACAAAATTAAAGCAAACTAACGACGCCATCAATAATAATGCGGCAACATAAAAACTAATGCTCATACCTTTCGTAACATCAATTAAGAAGCCAGTCATGATTGGTGCAATAATTGATGCAATCATCCCCAAAAAATTATAAATCCCAAATGTCATTGCCAGCTGCGAATTTTTAGCATTAATCTTAATGGTATACAATAGCAAAGGATCTAATGCCATTTTTCCTGTTACCCCATAGACTAGCAAAGACAGTAACAAGACCATATCATTATTAATCGTTACGCCGACAATCAGTGAAATTGCCGACAAAGGAACTAAAATACATATCAATGTCTTAGTATTTTTCAAATAATCATTTATTCTAGCAAACAATAATGCACTTGGAATGGCGATAAACGGCACAATGGATGCTACCCACCCTACATTTGTTCCTGAAATATGCCGATAATCTATCAAGTATAACGGTAACCAAGTAATCATTACAATCTGCCCATAAATTGAAGCAAAAAGCATCAAGTACGTACATGACAAATTACGTGTAAATAGCGCTTTGATGTCGATTGACTTAATTGCAGTCTTAGAATGATTTGGTTTAGTTTATGCATTAAACGGCTTGTCTCGTATAACCAATATATACAGAAGTCCAACGATTACAGTCGGTACGCTGATAGTGATAAATGGGGTAGACCAATGAAAATGAAGCTGTAACACAAGAATACTGGATAATAATGTGCCAAGAATTTGCCCAAAAGCCTGTCCAGAATTAATTAAAGCTGTTCCAAAAGTTAACTTGTTTTTCGGTAATACTTGCGAGGATAATCCATACGATGCGCCATAGAAGCTTCCTTCACCAATACCCACCATTGCTCTAGTAATTAAGAATAGTCCAATAGTTGTGACTAATCCAGAAAATAAGGTCATCACACCAAAAAATATGAAACCAAGTCCAATAATCCATTTTTTACTAAAGTAGTCTGCTAAGGTAGAAAAAGGCATTTGCACGATGGTATACGTTAAGAAAAACAAGGACGAAATCAAACCCAGTTGGCTATGATTCAAGCCAAATTCTGACTGAATAGCTGGCATAACAGGATTTAATATTGTCCGGTCTGCATATATGAATATCCAACCAAAAAAATTTAATAAAATAATAGTGACCCAACTATTATGCCGTTTATTTATTGGGTCTATCGTATTTTCCATGTGAGTTCCTTTTTGAATTCATCCTAAGCAGGATTACTTACTCCTGTTAGCGTTGAAGACGGTGAGGCAGATCCATCTAATACCCGGCCAGGTTTTGCTAAATAAGCTTTACGCCCAGCATTGATTGCTAATTTGAATGCTTCAGCCATCAAAGGAATATTTCCAGCAGTTGCCATTGCTGTGTTGGCCATAATGGCATCTGCCCCCATCTCCATAGCTTCAGCAGCTTGACTAGGTTTTCCGATACCCGCATCAATTATAATTGGCAAGTCAATCTCATTAATAAGAATTTGAATCAAATCTTTATTGGACAGGCCCTTGTTGGTTCCAATTGGTGCTCCTAGTGGCATAATTGCTGCCGCTCCCGCATCGGTTAATTGTTGGGCTATGTTTAAGTCGGGCAACATATAAGGCATTACAATAAAGCCTTCTTTGGCCAGAACTTCTGTTGCTTTTAATGTTTCGTAATTATCAGGCATTAAGTATTTTTTATCAGGAATTACTTCTAATTTAATAAAGTCACTACCACTTAATTCACGGGCAATACGGGCAATTCGGATAGTTTCTTCAGCATTTGTGCAGCCTGAAGTATTAGGTAAAATAGTGACATTCTCAGGAATATAGTTTAAAATATTTTCCTTGGCGTCATTGGAACGTCTCAATGCCATTGTTATTATCTGAGCATCAGCATTTTTTACTGCTGAATCAATTAATTCATAGGAATATTTACCGGATCCTAAAATGAATCTTGAAGTGAATGTATGACCACCAATGGTCAAGGTATCAGTATTTTCTTTCATTACTATCAGTTTCTCCTAAATTTATAAAGCCACTTTACCGAGTATTAGCTGTAAAATGACATTTGCTTGATGACCAGCGCACACAAGCACTCTTGGTGCCATCAATCCTTCTACTCCAGCACTAATGTTATCCCCACAGATGTATACATTTTCGCTCTGTTGTCTCGTTTTAATATTATTTGGACTATGAATTCCAGCTAACCCGTTGCCCATAACAAGCGGTTTATTTGGAAAAATTTCACGAGAACTACCTAATAGGACTGCTTTACTATGCGGGTCATCAAATGCCTCACATATGATATCACTATCACCAAATAGAGCTTCAACATTTTGCGACGTGACTCTTTCTTGAATTGTTGAAATTGTAATAAATGGATTGAACTCTAATATATTTTGTTTTAGCGCAATCACCTTTGGTACATTAATTTGACTCAATTTAAATTGCTGTCGATTCAGGTTACTCAACTCAACAGCATCAAAATCAATCAAAGTCAAATGCCCTACTCCTGCACGCGCTAATGCGATGGCAATATTAGAGCCAAGTCCACCAGCGCCTGCAATAGTCACATGGGCCTGTGCAAGTTTTTCTGACGTTCCTGGCACATTGCGTTGTTTCATATCTTCATATACTTCTTGAACGCTGTAACCATCAATATTAATTTTGTGCATAAGACTTCCTTTAACCTCCGCCTACAAATGAAATAATTTCAATTTGATCATCATTATGAATAAAAGTATCTACAAAACGTTCACGTTGTAAAATCTTACCGTTGTGTTCAACTACAATGTTTTCTAAAGCAGCATTTTTGTCATTGAGCAGTTGTGCAATTGTCTTTCCAACGTACTGATTCTCTACAGAGCCATTTATCTTAAGCATTGCCTAGGACCACCTTTCTCTAGTTTTTAAAGTACTTGGTCAAGTTCTTTAATCGTGTCGGATACTTTGTCCGCTATATTTTCGGCACACATAATTTCGCTAACCATCGCCACACCATTGATTTCAGTATTTTTAAAGTTGTGAATTGTATGTTCCTTGATACCACCAATTGCAATGACTGGTATGGAGACAGTTCGTGTAATCTCCTTTAAAGTTTCGATTGACGTAGGTTTTGTGATTACCTTGGTCTTAGTTGGATAAATAGCGCCAACTCCTAAATAATCTGCCCCCTCTAGTTCGGCCTGTGTGGCTCTCATGGCACTTTTAGCAGACACACCCAAAATTTTTTCTGGACCAATTAAACGTCTTGCGACTGATATCGGTAAGTCATTATCGCCAATATGGACACCAGCAGCATCAACTGCTTGACAGATATCTATTCTGTCATCAATAATCAATGGAATTCTGAATCTGTCAGTAATTTCTTTCACTTTCGTTGCCAGTTCAAAATACTTATGCGTGGTAACCTCCTTTTCTCTTAGCTGAGCGAGTGTGACACCGTTCTGACATGCTTTTTCAATTCGACCTAAAAACTCTTCATCAGAATAATCGTATCGATTTGTGACTAAATATAGCTTTAGCACCTTAGTTATATTTACATCCATGGGCTCCTTTTCGTAAACCTCCTGATAATATATTTTTGAAATTTTTCAATACACTGAACCTTTTTAAATTTTTCAAATAAAAAAGCTGTTTTTTTGCGCAAATGGGTACGCAAAAAAACAGCTTAATAAAAAATCTATTAATCACATCTTCCTACGCAGATTTTAATCCGATCAGGTTCAATGGGTATTTCTCAGCCCTCGCGGGCACCCCAGACATACATATATAATTTCATAAATACTATAACATTTATTTTTTGTAAACACAAGAAATAATTGCCTAGTAAATCAAAGTAAACAAAAAACGCTACCTCCTGAGAGATAGCGGGTAGGTAGATAGATACTACCCAGTTGGTCTTAACTAATATAACACATTATTGCCAAGCTTGCAATAATTCATTAATTGTCAGCTGCCCAGGAGCACTTCCTTGTGTACCATCAAGTACTGCAAAGGTCATTTCTGACCCATATTCATATCCCTCGATACGGCTACTTTTACCTATCTCTCCCATGCTCATCGTGATTAATGGTTGCGAAATATTGACGTTCTTAGTTGTTTGCAATAGGTAATCAACGTCTTTTTCGGATTCAGGCATGACAGCCAATTTGATAATATCTGCTGAAGTATCAGCCATATCACTGATTAAAGCTGGCAAATTTTTAGGGGTAGATTCAAAATCATGGTATGACAGTAATACTGGAATATTGGCTTTATTGGCTGCGTCCATAATACTTTGTCGTAGCGGCTCATCTAATGTATATTCAACATCAACAGCTGCAAACGGAAATCCCGAGTGTAAAGCAGTAATCATAAAAGTGGCATACTCGGTTGGACTCATTTCGCCACGACCACCCTGTGCAACCGTACGATATGTTAACAACACCGGAAAACCACCAATACTATTAAACACCGTACCAGTTAACTCTTTAATAATTTGAACATTTATTTGTGGCCAATTAGCCATGAATTCTTGCTTGGCATTATCAATTTCTGACAACATTTTCGCTTCTGTCATGGCAGAAACGTCTTTTTGCGCCAATTCACTTTGTGCCCCAGCCTTAACTTGTTGCCACATAACCGCCTGACTAAAGTCATCTGCGATGTAATCTGCCCGCCATTCAACAATGTCTGGATTTTGTTGTTGTAGTTTTTGAGCGAACGGACTAATTTTGTCCGTAGGTCCTAAAGTTAGGGGGACTGCTATAATCGGTTTATTCGTACTGCTAGGTATGTTTAATAGTTCTCTTAATGTCATAGGACTCTATAGACGATCCAAACCATCTGAGGCTTTAATTGTTGCCTAATTTGGTATTTTTCGTCACTACTTTCAGGTAATTTTTTGAATTGTTCTTCAGAAACAATTGTAAACCGATTTTGTTCTTTTATAAAGCTCTGTAATGCAACAATTTTACTTGGTGCAAACATCACTGACGGCCCCCAAGCATTATCTAAATTCACAGAGGTTAAATATCTTTTCATTAAGCCTTCTGTGGCCGCATGGACTATTGCTACATTTCGCTCAAATTGGGTATTTTCAATCACACTCATCGTCATTAAGGGTAGCGAAAATGTTTTTTCAATTGCAAGCTGTGACCAATTTAAATAATTAAAGTCGGCCCAATTCAAATCTGGTTCCTGATTAGACTTAAATGCAACTGGTAAAATTATTTTATCCCCTTTATAGTCACTTAGATGCAATAAAACTTCTTCAAGACTATTGTGCAAAATTAGGGTTTCGTCCGTTAAATAATATTGTGCTGCCTGTTCAGAATCTGTGCCACTTGGTCCTAATGTGTGAAGTTTCATAAATCACCTATTTAATTGCCTATTCTCTTTGTCAATGGCAGCCTGCATCAAAATGGTCATAATACCATCAATCATGTCATCTGTGATATCTACAGAAGTACTAAAATCTGATTTCAATTCCTTACGTAACTTTAACATACGATCCTGTTGAATCGTTGGTATACCAAATTTTTCTTTATAACGAGCCACTGCTTCAACAATCTGAAAACGTTCCGAAATAATTTTAAAAATTTGACGATCAAATGCATCTATCTGTGAACGCAATTGTAGTAGTGCTAGTTCATCCTCATTAGCGCTAAATAAGGCAATAATCTCAGCTGCAATACGCGCCGGTGTTTTACCAACTGTTTCTACGGTGAAATTGGCAACTTCTTCGTACTTTGGGTCACGTTCCTGCCATAATGCAAAGAATTCCGCCGTCGATTTTTCTTGAAGTAACGGGCGCTGTCCTTCAAGAATTAAGCGGCCAATAGTACTTTCTAAATTGCCATGTAAATAAATAATTGTCGCTGGAGAATGGCGCAGAATTTCTAAGTTTTCTGGTCGTTCCACTACACCCCCGCCCGTGGCAACAACACCATCAAATGTTTGCACATTATTTAAAACTTTGGTTTCTAACTCACGGAAGCCGGCTTCGCCACGTTCTTCAAAAATTTCTGCGATTGATTTACCGGCAGCACGTTCAATTTCAGAATCAATATCTACGAACTTTGAATGATGTTGCCGAGCAATTTCCTTACCCACAGTCGTTTTCCCAGCACCCATAAACCCAATAAGCATTAATGTATCTGGTTCTTTAATCATAATTTTCTCACTTTAACAATAAATTTTTTCTTGACTCCTGTGCTGACGAAATTAAAGTCATCAAAGTTGATGCATCATTATCTTCAATTGCTTGAGAAAATAATTGTAATTGCTCGATTATCAAGGACTGACTAGTTAATATTGCTTCTTTGTTGCTTAACAATACATCAGTCCATAACTTTGGATCACTTTCCGCTATGCGTGTCATATCTTTGAAGCCACCAGCAACATACTGTCCAAATGTCGTTGAATCGCCCAGCTGGTTAGTGGCAGTATTCATTAATGCAAAAGACATAATATGCGGTATATCACTAATTACAGCCATCAGCTCATCGTGTTTCTTGACTGAAATTGGCATAAATTTAGCGGCAATCGGTTCAAGAATTTCCTGCAACCTACGAGCATTAGAAATTGAACTTGGAATTAAGAAATAAGGCACATCTTGATACAGTTTTTCATTTGCCCACTCAACACCGCTCCGATGAGTACCGGCCATAGCATGCCCACCAACGAAATGAATATTTTTTGGTGTCAAAACTGCTTCAGCCACATCCATAATATCTCGTTTTGTCGATCCTGTATCCGTAACAATTACCTCTTTTTTTAGAGATAGTTGAGATAATGAACGAATCATTTCTTCAATATAAGTTACTGGTGTGGCCAAGATAATAACATCAGCATGAGATGCAACATTTACTAAATTAGAAGCTGCCCCAAAAACAATACCATGATCTTTTGCATAGCTGAGCGACTTTTCATTAATATCAACACCTATTACTTGGTTTTTTGGCTCTTTGTTTAAAATTTTGGCTAACGATGCCCCCATTTCGCCAAGACCCACAACAACGATATTTTTCATAACCATTCTCTCTTAATTGAGGACACATCTTCTACAAATCCAGGATACGACACACTCATAGCTTCTTCACCGGTTAATACTACATCCCCTTCAGTAATGAGAGAAGCAATCACGTTCATCATACCAATGCGATGATCCCCATGTGAGTCAAGTAGTGTTGAGCCATTTGACGTGTGCAAGAGCGTTCCACCATGAATAACCATACCATCTGGCTTCTCATCAATATCAGCGCCCAATTTAGTTAGCTCACTAATGACTGTCGAAATTCTGTCAGTTTCTTTTACACGTAATTCCTCTGCACCACTTATAATCGTGTCTCCCACAGCTTGTGTAGCAGCTAGAGCAAGAATGGGCAGTTCATCAACTGCACCAGGAATATCCTCAGCAGTAATTGCAATACCGTGTAAAGTTTGTGCTTTGACCGTGATATCAGCCAACGGTTCTCCATCAGATGCAATCGGTTTCTGAGTAATTTCTGCACCCATCCGTTCAAGCAATTTAATCACACCATCACGCGTTGGATTGACACCGACCTTTTTAATGGTAATTTCCGAGTTTGGTGTAATTAAACCAGCCACCATGAAAAATGCAGCACTTGAGATATCCGATGGTACTAAAACATGCTGACCGCTTAGTTTTGACTGCTTTTTAACAGTAATTACACCGTTATCTGTTTTAATTTGCCCACCAAACTGACGGAGCATGCGCTCTGTATGATCTCTTGATGGTAGATCTTCGATAATCGTTGTTTCACCCTCAGCTTGTATGCCCGCTAGCAAAATAGCACTTTTGACCTGCGCTGATGCTACCGGCATATGATAAGTAATACCATTTAGTTCAGTATTGGCCTTAATTACAGCTGGTAAGAACTCGTCATTAGATAATTCAAATTGCGCATTCATCATTGACAACGGGTCGGCAACACGACGCAATGGTCGCTTGCTCAGTGATGAATCACCAAAAATATTCAGATCAAACGGTTGCTTACTTAGCAATCCCATGAGGAGACGAGTTGAAGTTCCTGAATTGCCCATATCTAATCCAGCAGATGGTGCCTTAAAATTTGTAAGGCCTTTACCAATAACTGTAGCTTGTGATTCTGTGTGGTCAATTTCCACACCAAGCGCACGAAAAACACCCATGGTATGCATCACATCATCTGACATCAAAAAATTATCAATGACAGTTTTCCCCTCAGCTATCGCACCAAACATCAATGCTCGATGTGATATTGACTTGTCGCCAGGAACTGTTATTTCTCCATGAAGGCCATTTTTTTCTGCTTTAGTGAGTTTAATCATCTCTTTTTATCCTTTGTTCATAATATGTACTATAGCCGAAGCTATATTAAAACTTTCTTATTTCTTCACGATACACTGCCACTTGTTCTTTCATCCGTTCAATGTTATCTGCATCAAATTTATCCAAAACAGCTTTAGCTAACTCAATTGCTACCATTGCCTCAGCAATTACAGCAGCGGCAGTAACTGCAGTTGTATCTGAGCGTTCTATCGATGCACGGTGGTCTTCGTGTGTATCAATGTCAACTGACTGCATAGGACGATACAAAGTAGGAATAGGCTTAACAACACCACGAACAACAATTGCTTCTCCTGTCGTCATACCACCTTCAAAACCACCGAGATTATCAGAACCACGATAAAAGCCACGTTCTTCGTCCCAAAAAATTTCATCCATGACTTGATCGCCATACTTTTCTGCGTTATCAAAACCACCACCAAATTGAACACCTTTGAAGGCATTGATGCCAACAATAGCGTTGGCAATTTTAGCGTCTAACTTTGTATCGGCAGATACATATGATCCCAATCCAACAGGCATACCTGTCGCAATAACTTGGACTTGGCCTCCTACAGTATTTGCATCACGCTTTGTTTTATCAATTACTTCTTTAATAGCTTCATCAGCTTCAGCATTTAGAGCACGTGTGTCGAAACCTTCTGTCACAACACGCAACTCTTGCAGGTTCTTATACTTAGTTAACTCATTTAGGTCGGACTTAGCAGGTCCAACATTCACAACGAAACCATGAACATCAACACCTATTTCGGAAAGTAATTTTTTGGCAACAGCACCAACTGCAACACGCATTGTCGTTTCACGAGCCGAAGATCTTTCCAAAACATTGCGTAAATCTTCACGGTGACGATACTTCATCCCACCAACCAAATCAGCATGTCCTGGACGCGGGCGCAACACCTTACGGAGCGTATTTTCTGCTGTTGCTGGCTCATTAGGGGCCATAATTTTCGACCAATTATTATGATCATCGTTGTGAACATTCAATGTAATTGGTGATCCAAGTGTTGTTTGGTGACGAACACCTGTCAAAAAGGTAACTGTATCAGTTTCGATTTTTTGACGTTCACCACGACCATAACCACGCTGACGTCGAGCTAATTGCTCATTAACATCTTCTTGACTGATGTGTAATCCGGCAGGAATACCTTCAATAACAGCAATTTCTTCAGGGCCATGGCTTTCACCAGCAGTAACATATCTCATATTAATTCTCCACAAATGCCGGCATGTCGGCGATTTTTTTCTTTACAATAATTGGCTGACCTACTTTTTCAAGAGCCACTAAATTCAAAATACCATCATGATTTTTTTTATCATTGATCAAGTGGTTAAAGAAGTCAGTTGTCCCGATAAAATGCGAATGTGTTGGTAAACCAACAGCTTCCAATCGACTTAATAATTCAGTAGTTAGCCCTCTAGGCATTATACCATGTTGTTCAAATCGACTGCTAATAGCAATCATACCAATCGCCACAGCTTCACCATGACGTAATTCACCATGAGCTAATAGTTCAATCGCGTGACCAAAAGTATGCCCAAAATTCAGAAACTGGCGGTCTCCAGCTTCTTTTTCATCAGCCATCACTACACTAGCCTTATAAGCAATCGCACGTTTTGACAATTCTTGCGCATGATGACGTATATCTGCTACCGATTTGATTTGACCAGTAAAATCAAAAAAGTCTTGATTAGCCAATGCTGATGTTTTAACAACTTCCGCATATCCTTCAACTAAATCACGGTCCGTCAGTGTATTCAAATAAGTAACATCAACTAAATCTAAATCCGGCTGATAAAAAGAGCCAGCAATATTTTTTGTATTACCAAGATTCACGGCTGTCTTACCACCAACCGACGAATCAACTTGAGCTGTTAATGACGTCGCAATTTGAATAAAAGCAATTCCGCGCATGTACAAAGAGGCGACTACTCCACCTAAATCACCAATAACGCCACCACCTAATGCAATAACACCATCGCCACGTGTAAATCCAGCAGCTGCCATTTTAGCAATCAATTCACCGGCCACTGACAAAGATTTTGATGACTCTCCAGCGGGAACTTCTAACTCGAGTATATCAAATCCTACTTCACGTAATTGCTTTGCTGTATCCTTTAAATACAATGGCCCAACGTTGCTATCTGTTAATAGTGAAATCTTTCGCGCAGACCACACAGCCGATATTTCTTGGCCAAGACGTGTGTGTAAAGTGTTATCAATTTTCACATCATACTTTTTTGTCGCTAAATCAACTGTAATTGTGCTCATTTAATGGCCTCGCGCACCTTGTTTGCCTTCTCTGTCAATTGTTTGAATTGTGCTGGTGTCAATGCTTGGGCACCATCAACAAATGCATGTGACGGATCATCATGTATTTCGGTCATCAAACCTTGTGCACCAGCAGCAATTGCAGCTAAAGCAAGCGGTTCAACAAACTTTGAAACACCAGCCGCATGTGAAGCATCCGCAACAACAGGATAGTGAGTTAGCGATTGTAAAACAGGAATGGCTGATACATCAAGCGTATTACGCGTGTACTTATTATCATAAGTACGAATACCACGTTCCATCAAAATAATCTGATCATTCCCACCAGCAGCAATGTATTCAGCAGCATTAAGCAAATCATCGATGGTTGCTGACATACCACGTTTCAAAACTACGGGCTTGTTCTTCTTTCCCAGGGCCTTAAGCAAAGCAAAGTTTTGCATATTACGCGTACCGACTTGGAAAATATCTGTGTAAGAATCAACTAAATCCACATCTCGTGTATCTAAGATTTCGGTTACCATATCCATTCCCAACGCATCTGCTGCTGCGCGATGGGCTTTTAAACCTTCTTCGCCATTACCTTGAAATGAATATGGAGATGTACGTGGCTTGAAAGCCCCGCCGCGCAAGATAGTTGCGCCCGCCTGCTTAACATCTTCACCCATTTCTTTAACATGTTCGGGAGATTCGATTGAATCAGGGCCAGCCATGAAGACGAAGTTACCACCACCGATGACACTATGTTTAGTTGTAATAATTGTATCCTCTGGGTGGAAGTCACGTGATGACTTGATGGCTGAATGATGGTTTGTGATTATTTCAACAACGTCTTGTGATATATTTTTCAATATATCTTCGGGTAACTTTTTCACGCCGGCTAACGCAACTCTATTACTGTGAACAAACACTGGTTTAATAGGGTCTTTGGTATCTAATTGCGCTGCAATTTTTTCTGCATCTTGACTTGTCTTTGCGATAATAATCATTGTTTTATTCCTCAATTGCTTTCTTCATAAGATTTCTGTCAGCTGGCCTGTCGAACCAATATTCAAAGCTTAGCGCTCCTTGATTGACTAACATCGGCAAACCATTTAATGTTGCTAATCCACGTTGGTTAGCAGATTTCAATAATGTAGTTTGTTGATTACGATAAATCATGTCCACCACCAAGGCGTGCTGTGGTAGTAATGCTATTTGCAAATCCGTTAATAGCGTCCGCAAATCATTCATCCCAACGGTGGTGGCATTGATAAGCATATCAGCACGCTTTAATGCTTTGGTGAGCATCTGATTATCTGCTAAATCCTCTAGATGCCCATTCCCCTCACTAAGATAGCTAATCTCTGCTTTTCGCTCATGCCAATCTTCATGAACTCTATTAAACACAATTAATTCCCTCACGCCATACAGTTTCGCAGTGGCAATCACTGATCTAGCTGCTCCGCCAGTACCCAGTACAATAACCATTTCTTTGGGTTGGCGAGAATTAATACTTTGCCAGAACCCGTCTCCATCTGTGTTAGTGCCAATCAGATGCCCTTTAACACTTTTAACCGTATTCACCGCATGAAGCCGCTGAGATATTGGCGATAGCTCATCCAAATATTGAATAATTTCATTTTTAAACGGTGTTGAAACATTGAATCCGCCTACGTGTAGGGCTTTTAATCCAACGATGGCCTCTTCAAGTTTTTCTGGTAAAATGTTGAAAGCGTGATAGTGTGCATCAATACCATATTCAGCTATCATCATGTTTTGCATTTGCGGCGAACGTGAATGTCCGGCCGGATGCGCGATTAATCCATATAAAGTCATTGTAACTCCTGTGTGATTTTATCGACGATATCTTCAGCATTAAATCCAAATTCGTCAAGAGCTATTTGTGCTGCCGCACTCATACCAAATTCATCAATACCAAATATTACGCCATCATTGCCAGCAATTCCTTGCCAACCCAATGTTGTTCCTGCCTCTATTATCACATTTTTTGTGCCCGTTTCGGGAATAATTTGTTGCTTTTTATCATCATCTAGCGCTAAGAATCGCGACAGATTTGGCATGGAAACAACGTTTGAAGGTAGTGACAGTAATTCACTCACCTTCTGTGCTATTTGGACTTCGGATCCAGTAGCAATCAAGTTAATTTTAGCCTCATCATGATGTCTTATTTGTACCGCGCCATTTTCAAATGATTGTTTTGCTTGATCTGTGCTTCCTTGAGCACCAATTTCGCCACGACTTAAAATTAAGATTGTTGGTCGATCAGTTGACGTCAACGCCCGCTGCCAAGCGCTGGCTATCTCTTCGGCTGTCCCTGGACGCAATACATCAACACCCGGAATCAGACGAAGCCCCATCAGTTGTTCAACCGGTTGATGTGTTGGTCCATCTTCGCCAACCGTAATACTGTCATGCGTAAAAACATAAATACTCGGCACATGCTGCAAGGCACTCAAACGAATAGCTGCCTTCATATAATCCGAAAAAGCCAAGAATGTCGCGCCAAATACTTTTGTACCACCGTGTAAAGCTATCCCATTCATTACCGCGCCCATGCCAAACTCACGCACACCAAACGCAATATTTCTACCCGATCGATCATCGGCGTTGAACAATGGTGAAGCCACCACTTCAGCATTAGTAGATGCTACCAAGTCAGCTGATCCACCCCATAATTGTGGTAATTGTGTCGCAAAGTTTTGCAACACATATTTAGATATTTTTCGGCCTGCTTGTACTTTCAAATCAGTCGGTAACTCGGGGATGGTCACCGTGTTTTTAGTTGAGAATTGCAGATAATCGGTTAATTCGTCATTCAAAGGTTGTTTTTGATGCAAAAGTCTATTCGAAATTTTAGCACGCAAGTCTTCAAGCAAATTACTTGGTAATTCAAAATTTTGTATATCAACATCAAGCGCTGATGAAAGATCTTGCAATTGTTGACTATCTAGTGGTGTGCCGTGAGCCTTGTTAGTGCCAGCGAACGGTCCAAAATCACCAATAATTGTTTTCACAGCAATCAACGTGGGCTCAGGAGACATTTTAGCATTTTCAATTGCATCGTGAATGGCTTCTAAATCATTACCATCTGCCACCTCACGTATATCCCAACCATAACTGGCAAAGCGCGCTAGATTATTTGATATATCTGACCTTTTCTTCAAACCATCAAGACTGACAGCATTATCATCATAAAGAACAACCAACTTACCGAGCTTTTGTTGACCAGCGAGTGACGCTACTTCATGGCTCACCCCCTCCATTAAATCCCCATCACCAACTAGCGCAAATGTAAAATGGTCAATCACTGAGGGAAATTGGTTATTGAGCTTTGCTTCAGCCATTGCCATACCAACAGCCATACCCAATCCTTGCCCAAGTGGTCCAGTTGTTGCTTCAACACCAGGCGTCACACCAACTTCTGGATGTCCAGGCGTTTTTGAATGTGGTTGTCGAAATTCTGATAAATCTTGGGCTGACAGGTCAAAGCCAGCTGCATGTAAAGTCGCATACAGTAATGCGGCACCGTGACCAGCAGACAAAACGAAACGATCGCGATTAATCATATTAGGATTCTCGGGATCAACATTAAGTTGATTTGCATACAACTCATACAAAATTGGTGCAGCACCCAAAGCAATGCCAGGGTGCCCAGAACCAGCTTTGCTAATCATTTGGTTAGACAGCAACCTCAACGACTGAATTGTTTCTGTTGACAATGATGATGTTTTCATGAGATTCTCCTTAAATAAAAATCGTACTAAGTGAGTAAACACCTAGTACGATTTAACAGAAAATTACACTCCTGAAAACATAAAAGCCACTAGGTGTTTAATATCAACACTTAGTGACTCAACCTTGAAAAACTTCTGGTCGCTAAGTGCGTCGTAACCGACGCACTTATAATGCGACGGCTCTACATAAACCAGAAGTAGTAATAACTATTATTTTTCAAGACTTTGCTGTTCATAATTTTTCTCATTCTTATTTGATGTAATTAACTATACATTCATTTATTATAAATGTCAACAGTTTATTAAAATAAACTTCATTACATCATTAATTCCTCATGAAAAAAGCTTTTATTCTTGCACTAGATTTCATTATTATAGTTTTTATTTTACGTTTGCAGTTAGCGCTATAAATTTTTCAATCATTTTTGATCCTGTCGGCGTTCCAATAGATTCAGGATGAAATTGAAAGCCGAACACTGGTAAAGTTTTATGTTGCATAGCCATTATTTCATCGTCATCTTGTGCGATGCCAACCACTTTGAAATCTTTTGGAAAATTTTTTTTATCAAGAATGAGAGAATGATAGCGCATAATTTTGACTAATCCTGTGCTTAGTAACGGCGATGTGTCTGCTACCAGCATATCAGAAACCTTACCATGACGAATAACAGCTGCCCGTTTAACACGCCCACCAAAAACTTCACCAATGGCTTGGTGCCCTAAACAGATGCCCAACATCGGCTTGCTGTTGGCATAGTGTCGAATCATGTTTTCCATTTCTCCTGCTTGCTCAGGTTTTCCTGGGCCAGGCGAAAAAATAATCCCGTCAGCTTTATCAGCAGTCGCATAGAGTTTCTGATCATCGTTTCTTAAAACCACTAAATCAGTCTTTGTACCTACAATTTGTGCTAGATTATAAGTAAAAGAATCATAATTATCCACGATTAAAATCATACATCCCCTCCAACTCGCAACAACGCTTTAGCCTTGTTAAGTGTTTCTTGGTATTCATTTTCTGCTATAGAATCATAGACAATACCAGCACCCGCTTGCACATATCCTTTGTTACTTTTAACAACCATCGTTCGAATCGCAATGGCAAAATCCATCTGATTATCGCGAGATAAATAACCAATTGCACCGGCATAAACACCTCTTTTAACTGGTTCCATTTCGTAAATACGTTGCAGAGCACGAACCTTGGGTGCCCCAGAAACAGTTCCAGCTGGTAATGTAGCTTTCAAAGCTTCAATAGCAGGTGTGTGTGCCCTTAATTTTCCACTGACTTCAGAAACCAAATGCATAATATAACGGTATTTTTGAATTTCCAGCAAAGTTGTTACCTTGACACTGCCATATTCAGAAACTTTACCAAGATCATTCCGTCCAAGATCGACTAACATACGGTGTTCTGCTAGTTCTTTTTCATTTGTTTTCAACTCTTTAGCAATGGCAACGTCTTCTGTTAATGTTTGCCCCCGTTTACGCGTTCCCGCAATTGGATTAGTAGTTACTGTTTCTCCTCTTACTGTCACCAAGCTTTCCGGGGATGAACCAATAATTTGATAATCACCGTAGTCCATATAGTACATATACGGCGAAGGATTTGTACGACGAAGTTGCCGATAAAAATCAAACGGTTTATCCTCAAATTCAAAACTAAAACGTTGCGACGGAACCATTTGAAACATATCGCCTTCTTGAATTAATTCCTTCGTATGATTAACGATTTTTTTAAATTGCTCAGGCGTCACATTTGATTTTGGATTTAATTCATGTAGTTTTACCGGAACAAGTTCATCAGCCACAGGTAATTTCAACTTATTTTCGATTGCAAGAACAACGTGTTCTAAGTTCTGACGTCCCGAATAAACATTATCCACGACAATTTTTATTTTTTCTTGACGATGGTCGAAAATAACAAAAGTTTCATACAAAAATAAATGGCTGTCGGGCATATCCAACTCATCTTTAGGTTGGTTTTCTAGTTTTTCATAGCAAGCAACCGTATCAAACCCTACATATCCAATGGCACCTCCTTGAAAAGGCAACTCCTCCACGGGCTGTTCTTGCACAACTACTAAATTTTGCAATGCCAGCAGGGGATCTTTGCTTTCACTAGTTTGGCCATCAACCGTCACCAACATACCGTTGGTCTTAAACTCATGGACAGGATCAAGTGCGATAATTGAATAACGTGACTTTTCACTATCTGTAGGTACTGATTCTAATAAAAAACTATGTTCTCCGCGCAACCGAAAATAAGCACTGATTACTGTTAAGGTATCCGCGTCAATTGTCTTAATTTGTCGCATGACGCGCTCCTTTCATGTTTTTAATAAAATCTGTCAAATAAGATGTAGCATCCTCTGGGTGGTCTTCGATAATTTTGACAAGTGCTGAGCCAACAATAATCGCATCAGCAGATTCAAATTGTTTTGCTTGATCATATGTCGTGATGCCAAAACCAACTGCAACTGGCAAATCTGTTAACCGCTTAATCTTAGTAACGATTTCATCAGCTTCGTTTGACAATTTACTTCTAGAGCCTGTTATTCCTAAGGAACTTACTACATATATAAATCCAGAAGCACGTTCTACAATTTTCGGCAAACGATTTCCGGATTGTAATGTTACGAGTTGAATAAAGTCGCGACCATACTGGTGGACAAGTTCCAAAAATTCATCTTGTTCTTCCATAGGCATGTCGGGCATAATAACACCCTGAATATCCAACGACTGCATTTTGCTGAGAAATTTTTCGTACCCATATTTAAATACTGGATTTGTATACGTTAGAAAAACTAAAGGCACATCCGTGTGTTTGCGAACTTCAGCAACTAAATTAAATACATCAGCTGTTGTTGAACCGTTTTCGAGAACCTCTTGATCAGCATTCATGATAGTGGGACCGTCAGCACTTGGATCACTAAAAGCAATGCCAATCTCAATAAGATCTGCACCAGCCTCAGCCATATCAACAATATATTTTGCACTCTTTTCAAAATCCGGATATCCAGCTACCGCGAAACCAATAAAAGCATTTTTATTTTCTAATGCCTGTGAAATTCTAGTCATTTATTACTCCTTGCTATGCGAACCACTTCGCGCATCTTTTCTAAGTTTTTTATACCATTACATTCTGTTCCTGAACTAATATCAACAACCTTTGGTTTCAATAAAGAGATTGCCTGTTGTAAATTATCGGGGGTCAGCCCTCCTGCCAAGAAATCCAATGACTCTAGTGGCTGAAAATTTTCCCAATCAAAAGTTTTTCCGGTTCCTGCTCCTGCGTCAATCATCCGGCACATAGCTTGCGTTTTATACTGATGGTCAGGCTTCATCACCTTAATAACTGGTAATCCCGCTTGTTGAATTTTACTAATTTCCCGTTCAGACTCATTGCCATGCAATTGAACTATTTGAATAATCTCTCTATACTTCAAAATTTCATCAGCATCTTGATTTAAGAAAACACCAACTAATGGAATCTTTGCGTCCAATTGCGAACGTATCTTTTGAGCAAGGGCAAGAGACACCAAGCGTCGCTTGTGAGGAACCAAAATAATACCAGCTAAATCAGGTCGAACTTCATTCAAGTAATCTATATCTTGTAAACGAAAATTTCCACATAATTTAATTAGCGTCATTTTTCGCCCCTTAACTGTTGTATGGCCGCTAATTTATCTGCAGCCTTCATGAACGTCTCACCAACTAAAATACCGTCCACGCCAATCTGTTCAAGGGTAACAACATCTGAGCGATCTTTTATACCAGATTCTGAAATAAATAAAATTTCTGGTGGAACTAATTGTCGTAAACGTTTAGTGTTGTCAAAGTCGACCGTGAAGTCTTTTAAATTACGATTGTTCACACCAATAATTCGTGCATTTGCCTTCACTGCTCGGAGAATCTCTTCTTCATTGTGCGCTTCCACAATCACTGACAATCCTAATTCGTTTGCTAAAGATAGGTATTCTTTTAATTGTTCGTCCGTTAAAATAGCAACGATTAATAAAATGATTTGTGATCCAGCTACTTTAGCCTCATAAATCATGTATGGATCAATTGTAAAATCTTTGCGTAATACAGGAGTAGCAGAATCTGCTGCAACTGTTTTTAAAATATCAAGAGATCCCTTGAAATAATTCTCTTCTGTCAAAACGCTTATCGCATCGACACCTGCCACCTCATAGTCTTTCGCGATCCCTTGATAATCAAACTCTGATGAAGGTACAATTTGCCCTTTCGATGGGGATGCTTGTTTAATTTCGGCAACAACTGATATTTTCTGTTGAGCTAGACTTTTTTCGAAAGGAAATTCTCTTGAAACTGTGATGTGTGCTGCTTCTTTTTGTAAGTCATGCAGCGATTTTTGAGCTTGACGCGCCAACATATTTTGACATGTTGCTGCTACTAAATCATCTAATATCATGCCGTCACCGCCCTAGAAGATGATCGCAACGCCCCTAGTTGACCTAATGCCGTTCCATTAATCAAGGTTTCTCTAGCTAGCTGAATGGCAGCATCAATGGACTGCGCTTTTTTTGCAATAAACAATGCTAGCGCAGCATTTAAAATTGCAGTATCTGCCATAGGACCAGTGATTTTCCCTGCTAAAATATGCTCTGTTATTTTAGCATTTTCAATTGGTGTACCCCCTTGTAAGGATTCAATAGAAACATAGTCAAATCCATAATCTTGTGGGTCGAAAGTGGCCTCTCTAATATGACCATTCGATAATATGGCCAAATCAGTTTTAGTTGTTAATGTCACCTCATCTAAACCATCTTGTCCATGAACCAATATAGCTTCTTGAACACCTAATTCTGACAATACATTTGCTAGTGGTACTAGTAACTCTTTTGTGTAAACCCCCACCAACATTGTACGTGGACGTGTTGGATTCGTTAATGGCCCAAGGATATTAAAAATAGTACGAAATCCCAGGCTTTTACGAATTGATCCAACATACTTCATTGCCGGATGAAACGAGCGTGCAAATAAAAACGTTTGCCCAGCATTCGCTAAAACATCAGTCGCTTGTTCTGGTGTTAAATCAATGGTAACCCCAAGTGCTTCCAATGCATCTGCCGTACCTGATTTAGAACTAGCAGCACGATTTCCATGCTTGACGACAGGCACCCCCGCTCCAGCTACAATGAAACTAGCCGTTGTCGAAATGTTGAATGTACCGGACAAATCACCACCAGTTCCGACAATGTCCATTGCCTCAAATTCTGATGGAATTGTCTTTGCATGATCAATCATGGCCCGAGCCGAGCCAACTATTTCCGAAACAGCTTCTTTTTTTGCGGCTAATCCCATTAAGTAAGCTGCAATTTCAGGGTCAGACACTTTGCCGTCCATAATATCGTTCATTACTTTCTGAGCCATATCATCTGTCAAATTTTTTTGCACGAGCAAGGTTTTAAGTGCTTCTTGAATATTACTCATGAATATCAACTCCTTTATAACGGGCTATCGCAGCAACGTCTTTGTCACCTCGACCACTCAGATTAACCATTATTTGTTGATCTTTTCTCATTTTTGGTGCTAATTTCATTGCATAGGCTACTGCGTGTGCGCTTTCAATTGCAGCAATTACACCCTCTGTTTTTGCAATGTATTCAAATGCATCAACTGCTTCATCATCTGTAATCGGTACATAAGTTGCTCGGTGAATATCCTTTAGATAAACATGCTCCGGTCCGATGCCAGGATAGTCCAATCCTGCAGAAATACTGTAAACAGGATCAATTTGCCCATCGGCTGATTGTAAAAATTGGGATTTCATACCATGAAAAACACCTTTTGAACCTAGTGCCATGGTTGCAGCTGTTTGATCAGTTTTTACGCCTTTTCCAGCGGCTTCAACGCCAATCAATTCCACTTCTGCGTCATCAATGAACTTAGCGAAAGCACCAATTGCATTCGATCCACCACCAACGGCAGCAATTACAGCGTCTGGCAGTTTTCCAGTCATTTCTAAGAATTGCCTTCTGGCTTCCTCACTTATAACCGATTGGAAATATTTAACCATTTCTGGGAAGGGATATGGACCAACCGCTGAACCAAGTACATAGAAAGTATCATCAATTCTTTTTGTCCAGTCTTGAAATGTTGCGTTCACTGCATCTTTTAAGACTTGTGTTCCTGTTGTCACCGCATGAACTTTGGCCCCTAGTAGCTCCATGCGATAAACATTCAACGCCTGTCGTTCTGTATCCTCCTTGCCCATAAAAATTTCTGCTTCCATACCAAACAATGCCGCAGCCGTAGCTGTTGCCACGCCATGTTGTCCGGCACCTGTTTCAGCAATTAAACGTGTTTTACCCATTTTTTTGGCAATTAATGCTTGCCCTAAAACATTGTTAATTTTATGAGCACCAGTGTGATTTAAATCTTCTCTCTTTAGATAAATTTGCGCACCACCTAAGTCTTCAGACATATTTTTTGCATAATATAACATAGATGGTCGGTTCGCGTAATTGTCGAATAAATCTTTCAATTCACTTTTAAAAGCTGGATCCTCTTTATATTTATTGAATGCCTCTGTGACTTCATTAATTGCTGGCATTAGCAATTCTGGAACAAATTGTCCCCCATATTCTCCGTAATAACCTTTTCTTGTCATCTTATTCCTCTTTCTTTAAGCAAACAAAAACCGTCCTGAAAAATTTGCTTTTGCAAAAATTTCAGGACGGTTTTCCCGCGGTGCCACCTGATTTCGTTTAAATCAAATGGTACCCAAAAAGCCCACTCGAGTTAAAACGCGTCTCAACAGTTATCTAACAATAACCTGATCACTTACGTGGATCTTACGTTTGGCAGTACTTGAGATTGCTCTCGTTCAACCAACCCTCAACGGTCCATTTGCCATGTTGCGTTCGGCCCTACTTCCAGTAACAAGGGCTCCCTTTACGTGCACACATGGTTTGATCTCCGTCTCATCAGTTTATGACGTTTTTAAATTACTATCAGTTTAAGACATTATGATAGATAATGCAACCTTTTAACCTAAATTCTAATAAAAAAAGCATCGACACTAATGTATCAATGCTTTTTTTATTAGAAAAACTGTAGACTATAGGTGCCATTAAACGTGTCGCCGGCAGCTAAAACATTTGAACCAAATTTCTCTTTAAAGTTACCTGTTGCATCTACCGTGTCAGCCAACCCCCACCATGGTTCAAGCGCAATAAATGGTGCTTGTTTACCAGCAGGTGTCCAAACGCCGATAAATTGCGCATTGTCTAACGTCATACGCAATCCATGTTGATTAGCCAAACGAGCCAACAAAAATGACGTCTTTTGTCGATTGAGTTTCAAAATAATAGCATCATCATGATAGTCTTCTTGACGCAGACGTAGTGGAATACTAGCATTAAAAGGCGTGGGATGGTTTGGATTGGAATATGGTCCAACTAAACGTACACGATCATATATTTTTTCAGGCTCAATTGACAGATAGTAGTCCGAAAACTTTCCTCCATCAAGTGGCAAATTAAAGGCCGGATGTCCACCCACACTAAAGAATAGGGTTTCTTCTTTATCGGGATTATGTACGATATAAGCAATATGTAGTGTGTCATCCTCTGTTAATTCATAACTGATATCTAATTGAAACTTAAAAGGATATACACGATGCGTCGACTCAGAGTCAACAATACGAAAAACAGCCTTATTTTCACTTTGTTCAACAACATCAAATAACATATTACGTGCAAAACCATGTTGGTTCATGTAATACGTCTCACCCGCAACTCTAAATTGATCGCCACGTAATCGGCCCACAATAGGGAACAGATTTGAAGCATGTCGTCCCCAATATTTAGGGTCTGCAGTCCATATATATTCTAATTCAGCATTTTTATGCCAGACACTTGTTAATTCGGCGCCTTCTGGATTAATTTTCACAATGAGGTGTTTATTTTCTAGCGTTATCATAACTTTTATTTTACTATCTTTTCTTAGATTTGTGAAGCGCTTGATAAACTATTTTTGTAACCGGTTACTTATTGGCTCGCGGAAAGAAATTTTGATAATTTTTTTGTAAACTTTCTCGCGTCACATGGGTATACATTTGTGTCGTTGACAAATTAACATGACCCAACAGTTCCTGAACCGTTCTCATATCTGCACCTCGATTAATCAAATGGGTCGCAAAAGTATGACGCAACATATGTGGATGAATTTTACCAGTCAATGCAGAACGTTGCATTAACTGGTTTAAAATGTAAGTAATGCCAGCTGGTGTAATTGGCTCGCCACGATGATTTACAAATACATATTCATGTTCTTGATTTACTGTTAAGGATGCACGCAAATCTGTAATGTATTCTTTCATAATATTTTCTGCAAAATGCCCAAAAGGAACATAACGATCTTTATTTCCCTTACCATGAATGAGCACCAGGCGCTGCGAAAAATCCAACTGAGATAACGTCAATCCAGCAATTTCAGCCACTCTTATTCCAGTAGCATATAAAAATTCAAGTAAAGCTGCATTACGTTCCCACAAATAATCTTCATGATTGTAGGCCACATCAAAAAGTTCATGCAGTTCATCTTCGTAAAAAAAATCTGGTAATTGGTTCTGATGTTTTTTTAATGAAATACTATCAAATGGATTATCAATGGCAAATTGATTAGTAATTAAAAATTGATAAAACATTCGCAAACTGCTAATCTTTCTAGAGATAGTTGTACGAGCCAACTTTTTTTCATATAAATCATTCAAATAGACACGTACATCTAAAGTTTGAACTTCTCCAAATTTTGTAAATCCGCCACTTTCATGCAAATAATTCTTAAATTCAGCAATATCTGTTAAATAAGCTTTTAAGGTTTGCGGTGAATATTGACGTTCTGATTCTAAATAATCATGATAAAGTTGTTCTTCACGTGTTGTCATATTTTCATTATACTATCTATTGAAAAGATTAAGAACAATTAAATTTGTTTGCAATCATATAAACTCACCCAAATTTGCCTTAAGATGTCGTATAGTAAAGTTAGGATCTAACAATTAACGTTAAAGATATGGAGATTAAATATGAAAGTACCAGTATATAGCCCCATAGAGCAATTGCGTGAGCGCGTAATGAAGTTACAAAACAAGGCATTGGTTAATATTGCTAATTTCCGAAAAAATGTCTTAAAAAATCGAGATGACCGACGCAAACGAATAGCTAAGTTATCAAAAACACGTGAAATTTCTATTGTTCCTTATGAATCAACAGCCAGAGCTGTTGACACTAATAGTTTTGCCTATGCCTTGGAAGCCTCAATTACAGAAAGTGCTGCACCGCAAAAAAAACATTTTGCCATTTCAAATTATATTAAAAACTTTTTCTATCACCCACTTCGTGTTTTATCTACCGTCGTTATTCTGATTCTATTAGTTTATATTGCGGTTATGTTTTCTAAAGCAGTTTCCACAAACCAAAATCCAATTACCGAAACACGAACACAACAATCGAAAAATACAAAATAAAAAAGTTGCGATGATTTTTATCGCAACTTTTTATTAGTTTTTAAATGAATGAATCGGTGCTGGAATGTGTCCGCCACGATTGATAAAGTCTGCACTTGACTTTTCTACAACTGGCATAACTGGAGCAGTACCTAACAACCCACCATAATCAACCATATCACCAACCTTTGTACCCAAAGTTGGCAAAATACGGACAGCCGTAGTTTTATTATTTTGTACACCAATAGCGGCTTCATCAGCGATCATTGCACTAATTGTCGTTGCACTAGTATCTCCTGGAATAGCAATCATATCTAATCCAACCGAACAAACAGCAGTCATTGCTTCAAGCTTTGATAACGTCAATGTACCTTCTTTTGCTGCATCAATCATACCAGCATCCTCTGAAACTGGAATAAATGCACCGGATAGGCCGCCAACACGTTGCGAAGCCATAACACCACCCTTTTTAACAGCGTCATTCAATAGCATTAATGCAGCTGTAGTTCCGTGCGTTCCTACTTGTTCAAGACCAATTTCTTCAAGAACTTCAGCTACAGAATCACCTCGTGCAGGTGTAGGGGCCAAACTCAAATCGACAATTCCAAATTCAACTCCAAGTCGTTCAGCAGCTAGTGCACCCACCATCTGTCCAACACGTGTAATTTTGAAAGCTGTCTTTTTGACAGTTTCGGCAACTACTTGAATAGATTCGCCTTTTACCTTTTCCAGTGCACGTTTTACAACGCCAGGCCCAGAAACACCAACGTTAATCACAACATCGGCTTCACTGACACCATGAAAAGCACCAGCCATGAAAGGATTATCTTCGACAGCATTTGCAAAAATAACTAGCTTGGCATTAGCTGTATCGGATTTTTCAGAAATTCCTTTTACAGTTTCGCCCATCAATTTAATTGCATCAAGGTTTATACCTGCTTTAGTTGAACCAATATTAACACTCGACATCACTAAATCGGTTTCTGTTAGCGCACGAGGTAACGATTTAATTAATGCCAAATCCCCATTGGCAAAACCTTTTTGGACCAATGCTGAATAACCACCAATGAAATCAACACCCACTGCTTTAGCCGCATCATCCAAAGCGTGTGCGTAATAAAGCATATCATCGGGTGTTGCATGACCTGCAATCAACGCAATTGGCGTTACACTGATGCGTTTGTTTGTAATTGGAATACCATATTCACGTTCAATTTGCTCAGCAACTTTTATCAAGTCCTTCGCATATGTTGTAACTTTCTTATATATATTTTTTGCAGTTTGTTGTGGATCACCTGCGATTGTGTCGAGCAACGAAATACCCATTGTAACTGTGCGGATATCAAGATGTTCTTCCTCGACCATGTTGATTGTTTCTTGTATTTGCTTTGTTTCCATGACTTCTCCAGATGATTCAATTCGTAAGTTCTTTAGTAGGTTAGCTACAAATATTAAACTCTACTCATCGCATCAAATATTTCTTCACGTTGCGTATGAATAGTAACGCCTAAATCAGCCCCTAACTTATTCAAATCATCTTGCAACACGTTGAATTGCCCTTCTAATTCTTCTAAATTAATTAGCATACTCATCGTGAAAATATCACTCATAATCGTTTGAGAAACATCTAAAATGTTGATGTTGTGATCCGCTAACGTGTTAGCCACCCCAGCAATAATTCCCGGCTTATCTTTACCAACAACTGTTACAACTGCTTTACTCATAGTCATACAAATTCTCCATTAAAATTTACTTACAATATTATACCAGATTATACAGCAAACTATCTCGCAAAAACGAATAATTAATAGTACAAACTATTTTTTATTCGTTTTATCATCTATTCATTATACAATTACATCACCATTTAAAACGATTAACAAAAAATATACGTTCAAATGATTACCTGTTTTTTATTTTGTTCGGGAGACACATATCAAGTTCACTCTTAAAAATTAAAAGATTTCACCACTAAATTCAATCTTTGGCGTTGCATCAAAGTCGTAAGTTTCCAAATCTGAGATATCCGTGATATAAGCCGTTAATGGCATTCCCATCATTAGATTGACTGCACCAGCTTTTTCTTTAACAACAATAACCGGAATGTTTTTGGCTACTGCGTAGCCAAACTCCCAAGCAGTTCCTGGATCTACTTCCTGCCCTACATAATCAATAACCGCTACCATGACGTCAGCTTGGTTAATTGCCTCAATATCGCCGTTGTAGGTTGCGACACGCCACTCCGGGCCAAACATTTCAAATTCTTCGTGTTGGTGTTCGCGTGGTGAAAAAACAGAACTTAATGTTTGATTGGCTGCTAAAGCTTTTTCAACACGTTCAACACGCTCAATTTGCTCTTTATCGAAGAATGGACTCGCAAGATAAACATTTTTTGACATTTTTAACTCCAATATTATTTAATGCTATTAGTATAACACACCTTCTGGTGAGATTAATCGACCTGAAGACATAAAGACTTCTAAATGAATAACGTTTCGCAAAACAAATATACAAATGACTTCTTAGTAGTTCTTTTATACTTGAAACAGACAATAATTTTAGATATAATAATGTTGCAAGCGCTTAACTATAATGGTGATGCCGTGCCGGGACACGCTTCATCGGTTAAGTGCTTTTTCTTTTTCAAAATAAGGGGGATAAGAGAATGATATTTTTGTTTATCATTTTATTTTTATTAAGCATATTACTTGTAAGTTTTACGATACAAAATAAGCAGAGATATGGGACATTTCTAGTACCACTTATATTCTCCATATTATGTATTGGTGGTACAATCTTTTTTGGTTTTCAATTGCCGTCAGCAATACAAAAGATACAAAAAAATAACGACGCACAGGTAAATTCAAACAAACTAACCAAGTCGCAACAAGCCCATTCACAATCAAATTTGGAAAATGGCAGTACGACTGTAATATCCGATGCTACAACGAAACAACAGCAAGAACAACTCAAATTAAAAGAACAAGAGCTTACTCAGAAACTTGACACAGCATATAGCAAAATTGGTGACGTCACTTTTAATACCGATGCCAAAACTTTCCAGCTCAAACTTTACACTGATTCAGATTTATCAAAGTCGGTTGCTCAAATAGAGACCGACCCAAGTTTAGCAGAAGAAGCGCACTGGTCGAATTTCACTGATTCACTTTTAAAAACTTCGAAGAATATCAAAAAATCTTTTAAAACTGGATACACTTTTGAACTAATGGGTGTCAATGACAGTAACAAAGTGTTGTTTGCGGCAAAAGATGGTGCTGAAATCAGCTCTATCACAAAATGAAGAGATGCATACGCATCTCTTCATTTTTTATTTATATTGTCTTTCACCATTCTGCCAACCTAAAAACTGAAAATGATCTGCGTCAGGATGATCAGATGAAACGTTCTCATGTGAATCAAGAAGCTGTGAATTAAATATTTGTTCATACTGATCTACAGATACTTTTTTTCGATCAGCTAATTCATTTTTTGTTTCATTTGCTGGTACATACTTAAAGAAGTTTTCTTGCAATGTTATAGAGTACAGCTCGGCTTCAGCACCTGAACCATAACTAAATATGGCCAACTGCTCTCCTGCAACCAAATCTTGTGCGTAACTCAATAATGATAACAAGCTTAAATACACAGAGCCAGTGTACAAATTCCCTACTTCTCGACTAAACTTTTGACTTGCCTTTAGATTTTTTAATAACCGTCCTTGCGTTCTCTCATCAGCCTCATCTATAATTTGATCAAAAGCTTTTTTACCCATTTTTGTATACGGTAGATGAAAAGTAAAACCTGCAAAATCAGCGATTGTCCGCCCGGACTGGTCCTTATATCGTTGCCATAGTGTCAAAAACATTTCTTTATAAATATCTGTTGATAAATGTCCGTCTACTATGGCTTCCGTTCTATCGATAGGACGCCAAAAATCTGCGACATCTCGGCTCATATAAACCGAATCAGAATTAATTGTTGCAATGTGTGGGCTTTCTGAAACAATCATGGCAACAGCTCCACCACCTTGGGTCACTTCACCAGGTGTATTTAATCCGTATCTTGCAATATCCGATGCGATAACTAAAACCCTCTTACCAGAATGGCTTGCAACGTAATCTCGAGCCTGCATCAATCCGAATGTTCCCGCATAGCATGCTTGTTTAATCTCAATTGTTCGCGAAAATTCAGACAAATTAAGTAATTTTTGAACATATAATGCGCTTGATTTTGAATTATCGATACCAGATTCAGTGGCAAAAATAATCAAATCAATCTGCTGACGATCATCATTATCAATAATTTTTGCAGCCGCGTTAGCACCCATTGTTACGACATCTTCATAATTCGGTATCACCGATTGTTTATCTTGACCAATACCAATAGTATATTTATTCGGATCCACCCCACGTCGCTGAGCTAATTCTACCAAATCTAATACATATTCAGATGTGTAAAATGATAATTTATCAATTCCAATTGCCATTCTTTTTACCTCCTGTTTTATTGTGGTTAAATAGCAAAAAAAGAATTAATAAGTCGACGCTCAAAATTCACAATATGTTACAAATTATGGTTTTTGTGCCAGCTCATTAATTCAATTTACTATATTACTTATCTACTAGTAAAGTTCATTTACTTTGTCCTGAATACTATCATTATTAATGAATTCATCATACGTCGTATCAACGCGATCAACAACACCCTTTGGTGACACTTCAATAATATGATTTGCCGTAGTTGCTAAGAATTCATGGTCATGCGAAGTCATAATAATTGAACCCTTGAATGCGATTACCGCATCGTTAAGGGACTGAATTGACTCCAAATCCAAATGATTTGTTGGGTCGTCCATCAATAGCACATTAGCTTTGAGCAACATCATCTTCGCCAAAACAATGCGGACTTTTTCGCCACCGGATAACACATTAATTTGTTTTAAGGAATCATCACCACGGAACAGCATTTGCCCGAGCATACCACGTAAACTGGTGTTATCTTTTTGGTCTTCTTCCGCAAAATCACGTAACCAATCCAAAATAGTTACATCTTGATTATCGAAGTTATCATTTAAATCTTTAGCAATATAGGATTGTGACGTTGTAACACCCCAAGAAACGGTCCCCTCATCTGGTGCCATCGTACCTGCTATAATTTGCATCAACGTAGTGGTTGCTAAATCGGAACGTGATAAAATAGCAATTTTATCGTTTGGTCGACCAATAAAGGAAATATTGTCTAATACTTTTTCGCCGTCAATTGTTTTTGAAACGTTTTCAACGCGAACCATATCATTCCCGAGCTCACGATTAATGGGGAAATTAATGAATGGGTATTTTCTTGATGAAGGTTTAATATCATCTAAAGTAATTTTATCTAATTGCTTTTTTCGGGCTGTAGCCTGCTTTGATTTTGAAGCATTAGCTGAAAACCGAGCTACGAAATCTTGCAACTGTTTAATTTGTTCTTCCTTCTTAGCATTTTGTTGAGAAGCTAAGCGTTGGGCCAATTCAGACGATTCACGCCAAAAATCATAGTTTCCAACAAAGGGTGTAATTTTTCCAAAATCAACATCCAAAATATTGGTTGAAACAGCGTTCAAAAAATGTCGATCGTGGGAAACAACAATAACTAAGTTCGGAAAATCAGCCAGAAAATCTTCTAGCCAATTAATCGTCTGTACATCCAATCCGTTGGTTGGCTCGTCTAAAATCAAAATATCTGGATTACCAAACAAGGCTTGCGCAAGCAGAACTTTCACTTTATCATTTTCAGTTAGCTCACCCATCAAGGTATCGTAAACACTATCGCTAATACCCAGCTTGCTCAACAATTGACCAGCTTCAACTTCAGCATTCCAACCATCTAGCTCTTCAAATTCCGCACCCAAATCAGCAACACGCACACCATCTTCATCGTTAAAATCCGGCTTAGCATAGATAGCGTCCATCTCAGTTTTAACTTCGTACAATCGCTTATGACCTTGGATCACCGTATCTAAAACCGTAAATTTATCAAATGCAAAGTGATCCTGCTGCAAAGATGACATTCTCTCGCTATCACCGATTGAAATGGTTCCTTCAGTTGGTTGTAGTTCTCCTTGCAATAACTTCAAAAAGGTAGACTTACCAGCGCCATTAGCACCAATAATGCCATAAGTATTACCGGGTGTTAATTTCAAGTTAACATCTTGATAAATTTTAGGCCCTGAAAAACTAAAACTCATATCTGAAACTGTAATCAATGTAAAATCCTCCAATTAAGTTATGTAAAATAGTATCTCCAGAGTTCATTATTATCTGTATGCTTTGAGCAATAACTATTAAACACAAAGGTAAAATATCCTATACCAGTGTAACAGAAAAAGTGCGAAATATCGCACTTTTTCTAGTTATTCATAACACTAATTATACTTTCAAGTTTCCATCAACTGAAACTTGTCCATCATTCTTTGTCTCACTTTTTAAATCACGGAATCCGTTTTCAACTGGAATTTGATTTTCATCCGGGTCATCACGTGTATCTCCGAAAAAGGTGAATAAACTTAGTACAATGTACATTAGTCCAAAATAAAATCCATACTGATGAGATACCAAATGAAGTAATAATGTTGAAATTCCAGAGAATACTGCAGGCAAGGCAAATAAAATGAGAGGTGATAGCCCACGCTTACGCACACTATACCCAAGATATAAAGTATAAAGACCATTAATGATTAGATAAAACCAGATAACTTTATGTAAACCACTCACACTGAGTAACTTACCAATAAATGGTAGTACCAAACCAAGCATAAACGCTGCAAGCCACTGATACCCGTAGTATTTTTTGAATATCTTCAGCATTATTTCACCACCTATAGTTATCTCATTTATTTATTATATTATAACGAATTAATTTAGTTCACGCAACACGCTAATCGCTGACATTGCATAGAGTGGCGCTGTTTCAGCTCTCAATATTCGAGGACCCAATCCAGCTAATTCAAAATTCTGCAATCGTAATTCCTCAATCTCATTTTCTGTTAGACCACCTTCAGGACCAAATACACAGATTAGTTTTTCTCCAGATGGAACAGCCGAAACAGCCGCTATTAGTGCAGCACTTTCTCCATCACGAGCTGATTCTTCCCAAGCAACAAGTCCAGTATTTTTAGGCATTTGGATAGTATTTTGCCACGTGGTAAAAATAATTTCTGGAACAACCAAGCGATGTGCTTGCTCTGCTGCAGCTTGCGCTATTTTATTAAATCTTTTGACTTTCTTTTCTTGTTGCTTTCGCCAATCGGCAACTGTTCGTTTCATTGAGGTGAAAACGATTGTTTTGACACCAAGCTCTGTTGCTTTTTGGATAAACCAGTCAGAACGATCATTCTTTAGGGGAGACACGACGAGTGTTACATCAATTGGTAACTCAACATTTGAATAATATCGATCGATCACTTTGATATTCATAACCTCGTAATCAATTAAAGTAACTTCTCCAAGGCAGATTTCCAAATTATTACTAACAAATTCAGCTTTTGACCCCACTCGAGCTCTCAAAACTTTGCCAAAATGCTTAAAAATATCATTGTCAGCTGTCAAGCGAATCGTATCATTAATTGGTTCGTTTAGAAAATAGCGTTGCATTATTTAGAATCCTTTTTTGCAATGAATGCATGCCAGTCACTCATTGTTGTGTGTTGAAAAATTTTATATCCCGCTTGTTGTAGCTGTTGTTCAATCGACACTGAAATAGCATCATAGATTCCAGAAACCAAGAAATAGCCACCTGGCTTCAGGCGTGACCACGTCTGTGGAATAAGGCGTTCAATAACGTCAGCTAGAATATTAGCAACAATCAAGTCTACAGGCTTATCGATAGCAATTGACTCCAGTAAATCACTAGTTACCACTGTAACATCATTGGCCACTGGGTTTAACGCTAAATTTTCTTTAGCAACATTCACAGCCATCTCGTCAATATCTGTTGCTAAAATACCTGCTACACCGAGTTGTTTTGCAGCGACGGATAGTACTCCTGAACCCGTACCCACGTCTATCATGCTTTCTCCGCCACGAACGACAGTTTCTAGCGCTTGGATCATTAATCGTGTTGTTTCATGAACTCCTGTTCCAAAAGCTAACTTAGGATCCATAATAATTGGATATTCATCTTTTTGAGCTGCTACAAAGTTTTCCCATGAAGGTACAACAGTAATGTGTCTTGTTATGCGGGTGGCATGATAATATTGTTTCCAGTTGTTTTCCCAATCTGATTGTGCCACGTCATTTAATGTAATAGTTGCAGGTGATGCATCAACCCCAAGCGTCACTAAGTTATCCAACTGTTCTTTTATCCGACTAACAGTGTTAGGTAAAGATGCATCGTCTTCAAAATAAGCTGTCACTGTTACTGGTGAAATATCATCAACAATCTGCACACCCTCAGCGCCGGTTGACATCAATATATCAGCAATTGGTTCAATGCCATCATTGTTCGTCGCAACGGTGAGTGCTTGCCATTTATTGTTCGTCATACTTCACCACTACTTTTCCAATCATGCGACCAGCTTCAACTTCTTTCGTAGCAGCACGAATATTTTCTACAGACAGCCCGTGATAAGTCTTCGACAGTGTCGTCTTGATTTTATTCTCATCAAGTAAACGCGCTACCTGATTAAGTGCATTCCCTTGAGACTGCATATTAACGCCATAGTTCCCCTTCGCAAACATGAACACCCAGCTAAACTGTGCGCCAATGTTCTTCAAAGGCCCCATATCAATTGGCTCCGTCGTTTCAACAATTGATGCAATTCGTCCAAATGGCTTAATAACGGCTGTTGCAAGTGGCCAATAATAATCCGTATTTTGTAAAATCGCAATATTATCAACTTTATCGTGCTGAATCTTTCTCATCTGCTCGTTCAAATCTTGATGGTAGTCTAAGATATAATCAGCGCCAAGTGACTTAACCCAAGTAACAGACTCGGTGCGAGATGCTGTAGTGATAACTGTCATCCCGATATACTTTGCTAATTGAATTAATACAGATCCAACACCACCAGCACCATTCACAATCAAAATTGTGTGCCCCAAGGCACTGTTTTCCTCAAGATCATAACACAACGCTTCATGTAAGATTTCGTAGGCTGTAATTGATGTTAACGGCATAGCCGCAATTTCTTCATCACTCAATGAAGTAGGGGCATGGCCGACCAGTGCTTCATGAACAACTTGAAGGTCAGCGTTAGAACCGGGTTTCAATTGCGCTCCAGCATAGTAAACTTTATCACCAACGCTGAAATGTTGAACATTTTGACCAACTTCTACAACCACGCCGACTGCGTCAAAACCCAAAATACGAAAAACGCCATCATGAGTATAATTGGCTCTCATTTTTGTATCCACCGGATTGACAGAGCTGGCCAAAACTTTAACTAGTAATTCATCTTTATCCGGTTGTGGTCGGGGAATAACTTTTTCCACAAAAGCATCCGGTTGATCAATTAATAGAGGCCGTTCAAATCCAATGGCACGCATTTTATGACTTTGACCAAATGGCCAAATGTTTTTTATTTTGTCTAATAAATTCATTCTGATAACCCACTATTTAAAATATTATTCAGCGTTTGTTTCGATACTTGATAAATTGGTTTAAAGTTTTCATGAGTATACAACATTGTTATTGTCATATTTCTCGTCGCTGAGGTTGGCATGTCATCCTTCAAAACACTTTGCCAGTTTTCAGCGATCATAGCATACTCAACTAAGCGCAACTGTTCAGCAGATAATTTGCTTGCCTCACTAGATTTCTTTTGTAATTGTTTTTCAACATATCTTTGAACTTTTTTCTGACCAGCAGGCAAATCAATAGGTGTTACTTGATATTGAACCTTTGCGTTATGGTATCGATCATACCTTATTTTTGTGATTTTATAGTTACGATCACGTTGTAAGGTCTTTATATATCGTTGCGATAAATCGCTTATGACTTGTTTCTTTTGATACTTATGGCCATCAAAAGTAACTGAATCTGCCACTTTAGCGCTGCTCTTCCACGCTTTGCCAACACTAGTAGCAATTTCTGTTTGCCACGCTGTATTGGTTAAATGTACAACCTGTTTGGTGCGTTTGTCATCAGAATGGCCTGTCAAGCCAAATTGTAACGCGATCGCTGCATCTTTTTGAAGAGTTTTCACACGGGTCTCTTGCGAGATGCCATCAAAATTAAAAACAACTCTGGCAACTGTCAGACTAACCACTAACAGCATAACCAGTACTGAACAAACTGTTAGGATTTTAACTTTACGATTTGTTGGTTTTGACTGCTCGGATAAATTGCGTGCTAATCTAGAACGCTTTGTGTTAGTTTCCTCGGGCATATTGGGCATCGTCCTCCGTTTTAAGCACAGCCATGAAAGCTTCTTGCGGTACCTCGACTGAACCAACAGACTTCATACGTGCCTTACCCCTTTTCTGCTTGTCGAGCAACTTCGCACGACGATCAGGATCACCCGTATGAATTTTAGCCGTGACATCCTTACGATAAGCTTTAATGTTTGTACGAGCTAATATTTTAGCGCCAATAGCTGCTTGCACTGGAATTTCAAAGTTTTGACGTGGAATGATCTCTTTTAGTTTAGAAGTAATAATCCGTCCTCGTTCTACAGCAAAGTCACGATGAACAATGAAACTCAGGGCATCGACCTTCTCACTATTTAACAGAATATCTATTTTGACCAAGTCGGATTGTCTGTAGGATGATAACTCATAATCAAGTGAAGCGTAACCACGTGTGCTCGATTTTAGTTTATCAAAGAAATTGAAAATAATTTCGGACAAAGGCATGTAATACTTGACATTGACACGCGTGTCATCCAAATATTCCATTGTGTCAAATTCACCACGTTTGCGTTGCGCAAGTTCCATAACAGCACCAACGTAATCATTAGGCACCATAATTTGGGCATGCACATAGGGCTCTTCAATGTATTTCACTTTGGGCGTGTCTGGCATTTCGGATGGGTTTTCAATCTCAATAGTTTCTTCATCATTAGTTACCACTCGATAAGTAACAGACGGAGCAGTTGTCACCAAGTCCAAATCAAACTCGCGCTCTAGTCGCTCTTGAATGACATCCATGTGTAGCAAACCCAAAAAGCCAACTCGATACCCAAATCCTAGTGCTTGTGAAGTTTCTGGTTCAAATGTTAACGCAGCGTCATTGAGCTGTAGTTTTTCCAAAGCTTCCCGTAAATCCGTGTACTTAGCGTTGTCTGAAGGATATAGACCAGAATAAACCATAGGTGTCATCGGTTGATATCCGGATAATGGTTCACTGGCTGGATTATTCACTAGGGTAATTGTATCACCAGAATGTGTCGTATGAATGTCCTTAATAGCTGCTGTTAAGTAACCAACATCCCCCGCCATCAAGTAATCACGTTTCTGAGCATTTGGAGACATCACACCAACTTCCGTGACCTCATATTCCGCACCAGTGTTCATCATACGAACCTTGTCACCAGGCTTTACAATGCCTTCTCGTACACGCATGTTAACAACCACACCACGATAAGCATCGTAGGCTGAATCAAAAATCAAAGCACGTAGTGGTGCATCGATATCACCTTGCGGTGCAGGTAAATCGGTAACAATTTTTTCCAGCAGTTCTGGAATACCAATGCCTTGTTTAGCTGACGCTAACACTGCCTCTGAAGCATCAATGCCAATAACATCCTCAATTTCCGTACGAACCTTTTCGGCATCCGCCGCCGGTAAATCAATTTTGTTAATTACAGGTAGAATTTCCAAGTCATTATCTAGGGCCAAATAAACGTTAGCTAACGTTTGTGCTTCAACGCCTTGAGAAGCATCAACAACAAGTATAGCCCCTTCAGCAGCTGCCAATGCCCGCGAAACCTCATAAGAGAAATCAACGTGTCCTGGTGTGTCAATCAGATGGAAAATGTAGGTTTCACCGTCTTTAGCGTCGTAATGAACTTCGACCGCATTTAGTTTAATCGTAATTCCACGTTCACGTTCTAAATCCATCGTATCCAGTAATTGATTCTGCATGTCACGTTCAGCAACAGTATGTGTCTGTTCCAAGATACGATCAGCTATGGTTGATTTTCCATGGTCAATGTGTGCAACAATTGAAAAATTACGTATGTGTTTTTGTCGTTCTTTAAGTTCATTCAAATTTAATTCTGTCATAATTGGCATTTTTTTCTTTCAGTTTTCTATCTATTTAATTTTACCATAAAGCCTCACGTTACTTTTCGAAAATGACACCGCTATTTTAGCAAAATAAAAAAGCTAGGCTATTGCCAAGCTTTTAACTTTCATGAAAATTTAACGACGTGCGGTCCTTTTTCTTTCAACCCTGCAGACAGTATCTTCATTACAGTAATCATGTTTTCATCGGAAACAAGTTTTGGCATACCTTTGACCAGTGTGTTATAAACAGAATCATAGACTCTGCCATAATCACCCTGAATACTAGGTATGTATTTATCAATGCGATCACCACTCTGATTGTAGTATACCAAGTGTCCATAGTTTTGTGGTGTGTCAACGCCAAAACGCGCGTCTCCAGGCATAACACCAGTTTTAAGGTCATTTTCCTGCTCATCAACCTCATACTTAATAAATGTACCTTGTGTTCCACGCAGTTGCCATTTTGGATATTGGATTGTTGCTAATTCTGTGGTTTGAATTGTTGCTTTAAAAGCTTGTGGATAAAAAAGGTTAACCTCAATTTGGTCGTCTACAGGACTATTCAGTAAGCGAGTAGAACGTATATCGTAGGCTGCTGAATTTGGTGCACCAAAGAGACTCACAATTTGATCTACCAAGTGAACACCATGCCCGAATAGCGATCCGTCGATTTCATTACCATTCGATTGTCCGTCATTAGGTCGATAATGGTCCATATGAACCTCAAGATCAACTAAACGACCGAGGTACCCATTTTGAATAACCCGTTGAACTGTCAAAAAGTCACTATCAAATCGCCTACTTTGAAATGACATCAAAAATAACTTTTTATCATAAGCAATATTGACCAAATCACGAGCCTCGATATCACTAGCAGCCATTGGCTTGTCAACCATAACATTTTTTCCAGCCAACAGTAGTTGTTTTGTCACCTGATAATGGCTGGCTGAAGGCGTTACAACAACCACTAGATCGATGGTTTCATCTTCAATAATGTCATCAATATCTGTTGAAAATACAGTACCAGTAACTTCTAACTCAGATTGCTCTGTTGGCCTTTTCCCAAGTGTAGGTGTTACTACACGGCTCACGTGAAACTTATCTTGCCGTAACTTTAAATAAGGTAAATGATAACGATTTGTGCTTTTTCCAAAACCAACGTAAGCAATATTCAACATAATGACCTCCTACTTTCTAGTGACGACCTATTATTTAATAATTTTACTTAATGACAATTTGTTCTAAATCACCCAATTCACTAATTAAGCGATGAATTACATTCAGTTGTGCATAGCGATTGTTTTTAACAGCTGCATTCTCGGTGTTAACCATTGTAGCTTCAAAATAAGTTGAAATAGGAGATTGTAACCCAGCCAATGTTGTATATACCTCGTCAGCACCTTCTTTTACTAAGTGGCTTAAGTTCAGTGCATACGTTGCCTGATACAATTCTTTTTCAGCATCATTTTCAAATAGAGATGGATCCACGCTATCATTGGTTAACTGCTTCACTGCTAAGCGATCGACACGTGTCAGTGATTCAATCACATCACGGAAATCATTATCTTTACTATGAGCAGCGAGTACATTAATACGATCTATGAGGTAAACAACGTCAGTATTTCCTGAGCGACTAACTCCTGCAGATACCAAATCTTGGCGAACACCATCATCCAATGTTAACTTACGCACGCGATCTAAGATAAACTCCAGTACAGCTGTGATATCAGCCGCAGCAACTTCTCCCTGTGATTGGGCAAACTGAGTTAATACCGGTTTCAAAGCAATATGCCAGTTTTTTTCCTGTAACGTTCTTACGATACCTGTTGCTGCGCGACGTAGTCCATAAGGATCATTTGAACCGCTTGGTGTTAAGTCAGCTGCAAAGAAAGTTACAATAGCGTCTAGCTTATCGGCAACTGCTAGTACAGCACCAATATCTGACTCAGCAATTTTTCCTGTTGCTGAAGTCGGCATATAGTGCTCTTTAATTGCTGCAGCCACAGCGGGATTCTCACCAAATAATTTAGCATAGTGTTCACCCATAATACCTTGCAATTCGTCAAACTCACCAACCATACCGGTCATTAAGTCGAATTTATAGATTTCTGCTGCACGGCTCACGTTAGACAATTGTTGTTCATCAAAATTCAGTGATTGCGCTAGTGCCTGAGCCAAAACGCCAGTTCGTTGCATATGTTCATAAACAGTACCAATTTTTTCATGGAAAACCAATTTTTTGACCTTTTCCATGTAGTCAGCAATTGTTTTAGTTTGGTCTTCTTTGTAAAAGAATTCTGCATCCTCAAGACGAGCAACCAAAACTTTTTCATTACCAGCAATAACATTATCCAAATGCTCTTTGTTCCCATTACGTACTGATAAGAAATGTGGCAACAATTTCCCGTCATGATTAGTAACAAAGAAGAAACGTTGGTGTTCGCGCATTGATGTGATTAATACTTCATCAGGAATTTCCAAATATTTTTTATCAAAAGTACCAGCAAATGCCGTTGGCCATTCGACAATATTATTAACTTCTTCCAGCAAATTCTGTGCTGCATCAGTGTCTAATTCTAATGACCAATTGTTTTGTTTAGCAATTGCCGTCAGTTGAGAACGGATTGCATTTTTTCGTACCTCAGCGTTAACTACAACACTTGCTGATTCGAGTTTACTTACATAATCGTCAGCAGAAGAAATTTCAACATGTTCATTTGACAAAAAGCGGTGTCCTCTTGTAACACGACCAGTTTGAACATCTAATACATGAAAATCAACGACTTCCTTATCAAACAAGGCGACAAGCCAGCGAATTGGTCGCACGTACAAGAAAGCATTATTCGCCCACTTCATGTACGTTGAGAACTTCATCTCTGAAACCACCTCGGCACCAATTTTGACCAAGATATCCTTGGCAGGAACACCTTCAGTATGCTTTGTTAACCACACATAGCCGTCTCTTGTTTCAAAGTCATCTGGTGTTGCACCTTGACCGCGTGCAAATCCCATTGCTGCCTTAGTCCACTCACCATTGGCATCTTTTGCTCTTTCAATTGACGGACCACGCTTTTCTTCACTCAAACTTTCTGATTTTTCCGCTACATCGGTTAATTCAACCGCCAACCGACGTGGAGTTGAATAAGGATTAATGGCACCAACAGTCAAGCGATGCTCAGCTAAAAAGTTTCTTGTTCTTTCAATTAATTGATTTTCTGAGCTTGTGACCAGATGTGCTGGCACTTCTTCAAGACCAATTTCTAATAAAAATGTTGACATGAGTTATTCTCCAATATTGATTTTATCTCTGTTACTATCAGGCATTTTCTTTGGTGTATTTACCGTTTTTACCAAGATACTTATCCCGTAATGTCTGATCTTTTAGCAAAGGAAAACCAAGCTTAGCTCGTTCTTCAATAAATACTTTCGATACTTTGCGAGCCATTGTACGAATACGATGTAAATAACCAGCTCGTTCTGTGACCGAAACCGTACCACGTGCATCTAATAGATTAAATGTATGTGATGATTTCAAAATATAGTCATAAGCCGGATGTACCAAGCCCAAATCTAACAAACGAGTTGCTTCTGCTTCAAATTCTTCAAAGTGGCGCAACAACATATCTTGGTTAGATTCTTCAAAAGCGTATTTCGAATGCTCGAATTCTGGTTCTTTGAAAATATCACCGTATAACACACCATTACCCCATTCAAGATCATAAACCGTTGGTACATTTTGAATGTATGATGCTAATCGTTCTAGACCATAAGTCACTTCTGCTGTCACAGAATCTACTTCAATCCCACCAACTTGCTGGAAATAAGTAAACTGTGTCACTTCCATACCATCCAGCCAAACTTCCCAACCAATTCCTGCAGCACCCATGGAAGGGTTTTCCCAGTTATCTTCAACGAAACGTATATCATGTTCTAATGCTTTAATACCCAAAGCTTCTAAAGAACCTAGGTAAAGCTCTTGAATGTTTTCAGGGGAAGGCTTCATCACTACTTGAAACTGATGATGTTGAAACAAACGGTTTGGATTATCGCCATAGCGGCCATCAGCTGGACGACGAGAAGGTTGAACATAAGCAGCGTTCCAAGGCTCAGGGCCATTAGCACGTAAAAATGTATATGGCGACTGTGTTCCGGCCCCAACTTCATTGTCATATGCTTGCATTAAGTTTGCGCCTTGTTTAGCCCAATATTGTTGTAGGGTCAAGATAATATCTTGTAATGATAGTTTTTCGTTTGTCATAATCGTTCTTCCTTAAAAATTTACCGACAATTTAGCACAGATTGTATCGATATTTTGTTATATTTACCAGCATCAAAAAACCGCGTGTAAGTTCATCCAATGCCAAAATAATTGACATCAGGACGCTTACGCGCGGTTCCACCTGACTTCCGAGTTATAAAACCCGACACTCGACTGTTTGTCCGTTCCACCAACGCCACTTGGCTTCATCACGTACAAAACTCAATAATGATATTATGCACTCTCTACGACAAATCGTCAAGTAAAAATTTCTACATTAAGTTGCTCGAAAACTTTCTGACAATGTTTTAACAATTAAATTAAGCAATGATCTTGATGGCGCAATTAAGTACACAACTCGGATATGACCATCTGGCATATGCCACTCTAAATAAGTCATAGCCTTAATACTGTCAGAGGTAGTATCTTGGTAGGTACCATCAATTCGAGAGGCTTGTACATTGTCGACTTGATCTAATGAAACATCACTTTGTCCCGTAATTTTTTTAAAACTAAAACTAGCAAAATCAACACCAAATCCCTGACCTTGAGTGCTGGTTAAAATCATTACGTTTTGTTGTGACTGCAACCACTGCAAAGAAGCTGTATCTTGTTCCCAAGTCCCATGGACCTTAAAGAAACCAAATGTTGCATCTCCTATTGTATCTTCTGTTAATCCTCTGTATGCTGTCGTCTCAGAATCGTCTGGAAGTTCAGTAACTTCTTTTTCAGGTATCGAAGATGCTGAGCTGGCTTCTGGTGTGTTATCATCTGTCTCTTGGGTTGACGAGCTCATAGAACCATTTTTAGTAGAATAACTTGATGACGCGGACTTACCTCGATTTTCATTAACCTGCCGCTGTTCCTGAATATACTTTTGCGCAGCAGCTCTAAATTCATGTGTGATATGCTTTAAAGCAGCAATCTGAAAACAAGCAGTTAAAATCATTACAGCGCTAATTAAAGCTGCATAAAATGATTTTTGCTTTTTACTTAAAGTCGGTGTCCAATAAGCTGAACGCCTTGAAACCAAGTAAATGAGCCAACCGAAATATATTAAAAATGCAATTGGCGCCAAAATAACTAAACGAAAACTGGCTAAAATGCCAAAACTCACTCCTAAAAGTGACGGGCTCATCAGTACAAACATAATTGTCTGTACTGGAAATCCGGTATCTCGTAATCGCCTAATAAATAAGGATAAGTTTGGAATAGTTATTAAGATACTGAATGTTCCAGATAACTTGGTTGCTAACGACCAAGAATTTAAAAAAATAATTGATACAAATAAAATAGATGCAAAAATAAATGTATTCACGATATGAACCCACCAAAAATCCAATCGATACGCACCACTATGAAAATCAAATGCTTCCCGCCAATATCTCAAATATCTCCTCAGCACATCCCTCTCCTAAATAAAAAGACTTGGATTTATCCAAGTCAAGCATGATCGCAATATCTTACGAAAATCAAATTGTTAACAATTCTTTTTCTTTTTCAGCTGCTATTTCATCAATTGCTTTAATGTTTTCATCAGTCAACTTTTGTGTCTGATCTTCGGCCTTGCGGGCATCATCTTCAGGCATGTCTTTGTCTTTTTTAATATCATCCATAATATCACGACGAACATTACGAACTGAAACTTTAGCTTTTTCAGCTTCAGCCTTCACTTCTTTAGCAAGTTCTTTACGACGTTCTTCTGTCATTTGTGGAATCGCCAAGCGCACAATATTTCCGTCAGAAGCAGGATTCAAACCAAGATCGGACACGTTAATTGCATGTACAATTGCTTCCAAGGCACTTTTATCAAACGGCGTAATTAGCAATATTCGTGCTTCCGGTACTGAAATTGAAGCCACTTGGTTCAATGGTGTCATTGCCCCATAATATTCAACTTCGACGCGATTCAAAATATTGGGATTCGCACGACCTGTACGGATGTTGGCTAATTCACGTTGAAGTGCCTCTTGTGCCCCCTTCATACGCTCTTTAGCATTAGTTAAATCAAAAGTCATTATTTTTCTCCTGTTACTGTTGTTCCGATGGCTTCACCAAGCACAACTCGTTTCAAGTTACCTGGTGTGTTAAGGTTAAACACCACCAATGGCATATTATTATCCATAGATAGTGAGCTTGCTGTCGAATCCATTACTTTCAAACCTTTTTGCAAAATGTCAAGGTGAGTTAATTCCGTAAACTTCACCGCATTAGCATTTTTATTTGGATCTGAGTCATAAATACCATCAACGCCATTTTTACCCATTAAGATGGCATCAGCATTAATTTCGTTTGCACGCAAGGCTGCCGTCGTATCTGTAGAGAAATACGGAGAACCTGTACCTGCTGCAAAAATGACAATTCGTCCCTTTTCTAGATGACGAATCGCACGACCACGTATGTAAGGTTCAGCAATCTGCTGCATTGTAATAGCAGTTTGCACACGTGTTTGGACACCAGCGCGTTCCAATGAATCTTGCAAAACTAGAGCATTCATTGTTGTACCAAGCATGCCAGTATAATCAGCACGAGACCGTTCCATACCAATTTTTGATGCTGGCTCTCCACGCCACAAGTTTCCACCGCCAACAACAATGGCAATTTGAGTACCTAGGTCATGGACATCTTTTAGCTCTTCAGCAATTGCAGAAACAGTCTCAAGATCGATGCCTTGACCTTTGTCCCCTGCCAATGCTTCACCAGAGAGCTTCATCAAAACGCGTTTGTACTTAATATCAGTCATGTTTAACCTCTTTTATTTGCTTATACAAGTATATCAAAAATTCCGAAAAATTTCCGAAAAAAAAGTGCGCTATTTATAATAGTACACTTTTTAACTAATTAGCTGCATTGATAAAACAATCAATGGCAATTAGTAGTTTTTAAATATTAACCAAGTTGCTTAGCAACTTCTTCAGCTAAATCAGTGACTTGCTTTTCAATGCCATCACCAACTTGGTAACGAACAAATGACTTAACTGATCCATTTTGTGAAGAAATGAATTGTGCAACTGTTTGGTCGCCATTTTTAACAAATGGTTGATCCAACAAAGAAATTTCAGCCAAGAACTTCTTGATACGTCCTTCGACCATGCGTTCCTTAATGTTATCAGGCTTACCATTCAAATCTTCAGAAGCTAATTGCACTTCCTTTTCCTTAGCAATAACATCAGCAGGTACTTGATCATCAGATACAAATTGTGGTGCAATAGCAGCAACATGCATTGCGATATCCTTGGCAGCTTCTTCTGAAGCACCATCAACAACAACCAAAGCTGAAATTGAGCCTGCCAAGTGAGAATATGAACCAAAGTTTTCTGAATCTGACTTTTCTACTACTGAGAAACGACGCAAAGTAATCTTTTCACCAGTAATTTGAGTTGTTCCGATAATTTTGTCGTTCAAAGTTTGACCTTCTTGAACTTCAAGTGCCAAAGCAGCTTCAACGTCAGCAGGCGCAAATTCGACGATTGTGTTGGCAACTGCGTTTAGCAATTCGTTAAATTCAGCGTTACCAGCCACGAAGTCAGTTTCTGAGTTTAATTCAATGATTGCAGCGCGGTTACCCTTAACGGCAACAGCTGTCATGCCTTCGGCAGCGACACGATCACCCTTTTTAGCGGCCTTTGCCATACCCTTTTCACGCAATAAATCAATTGCCTTGTCTAGATCGCCATCAGCTTCAACCAATGCTTTTTTAGCATCCATCATTCCAACAGATGTCTTATCACGTAATTCCTTTACTTGTGCAGCAGTAATTGCCATTATAGTGCTCCTCTAAAATAGTTTAATGTATTTTTATTATAACATATTAAAATACCATTCCGCGTCCCGAACAGGTCCGCTAGGAACGGTATTTATAGAATAAAATTAATTAGTTATTGCCTTCTTCAACGATGTTAGCAATTTCTTCGATTGATTCTGTGTTTTCGTCACCTTCAACGAATGCATCTTCAGGTGCTGAATCTTGGCCTTGACGACCTTCAATAACAGCATCGGCAATCTTTGATGTGATCAAACGTACGGCACGAATAGCATCATCGTTAGCAGGAATCTTAACATCGACTACATCTGGGTTAGCATTTGTATCGATCATAGCTACAACTGGGATATTCAACATGTTTGCTTCCTTGACGGCAATTTCTTCCTTCTTTGGATCAACAACAAACAATACATCTGGCAAGCCAGGCATGTCTTGAATACCACCTAAGAACTTTTCCAACTTTTCACGTTGCTTGTTCAACAAAACAACTTCTTTTTTAGGCAATTGCTCAAATGTACCGTCTTCGGCCATTGTTTGCAAATCCTTCAAACGTTGGATACGTGTCTTGATAGTGTTCCAGTTTGTCAATGTACCACCCAACCAACGATGGTTGATATAGTATTGGCCAGCACGTGTTGCTTCTTCAGCAATCGCATCAGAAGCTTGTTTCTTTGTACCAACGAATAATACGTTAGCGCCATCAGTAGAAGCGTTACGAATAAAGTTATAAGCTTCGTCAACTAACTTAACTGTCTTTTGTAAATCGATGATGTGAATACCATTACGTTCTGTAAAGATATATTCGTCCATCTTTGGGTCCCAACGACGTGTTTGGTGACCGAAGTGTACTCCTGCTTCGAGGAGTTCTTTCATTGAAATAACTGCCATGATATGGCCTCCTAGGTTTTTCCGCCGACAAATTCGTTGTTCACGCTGACATTTCTGCACCTACGTGTTCTCATTTATCGTGTGTATTTGCTGCTTTTCACAACATATTACATTTTACATTATTTTTGGTTCCTTGACAAGCATATTACCAAATTTTGATTACGTGGTGTACTAATAAATACTTTTCCTTGTTAATTCGTGTTAATTTCTTAAAATTTGCCTCTGCTTTTAACGCTTCGCTCTTTGTCTGGAACTCTTCATAGTGAATCAATTTTAATGGATGCCGCGACTTTACGCGGGTAAACTTAGCCCCTTTACCAGACTCATGTGTCGCTAGACGACGTTGTACGTTATCCGTGAATCCACCATAAAAATAACCATCCGCTGTATATAAAACATAAAAATAATAATACTTCATTCATGCCACGCTTTACCATAAAGGATGTCGTGAACCTCTGATGTATAGTCATTGTCATCAGTATAGGCGATAAGGGGTGGCATAATGCGCACGCCACCTGGTCGGCCAGATTTAATGGCTTCTATTAAAACCATATTGGCTTCGCGGTTTGCCTTTCCATAAACAAATTGAACTCTTTTAATCATAAGCTTTCGTGCAGCAAACGCTGCAAATATATCTGCTAGCCTTTCCGGCCGGTGTACCATATAGACCTTACCATTATTTTTCAGCAGTTTATTGGCAATTTGGGCCAGTTCAGGTAAGTTAATCATCAACTCGTGGCGCGCAATTTCATAATGTTTATCTATATTAGTCTTGGTAGTCTCAGTTAAGGGAAAATAAGGTGGATTAGTCAGAATAGTTTCAACAGAGCCAGGTTTAATTTCATTAAATATATCTTTCATGTCAGCCTGAACGACTGAAACACGTTCATGTAAATTGTTCAGTTCAATGCTACGTTGTGCCATTTCAGCTAATTCTGGTTGTATCTCGACTAACTTTATTTCCCCAGTCACTTTTGGAGCGTAAAAAAGCCCAACCGCGCCAGTACCTGATCCCAAATCAACAGATAACCCTTTACCTTTTCCTTTTACATCAGCAAAATGTGCTAATAAAATCGCGTCTAAGGAATATGAAAACATGTCTGGATTCTGGATGATATTAATATTTTGTGATGGAAGTCCATCAATACGTTCATTTGCTTTAAGAAATGGTTGTGTCATTTGCGTTTCTTTCTGTTTATCTGTAAAATTGAAATGATTAATTTATGAGGTAAATAAATATGAAATTCTATGATTTTTTACGCGGCATTGCTGTTGCTTTAATATGGGCAGTTACTGGCCGCATTAAATACATGAATCGCGACAGAATACCCCAAAACGATAACTATGTGCTAGTTGGTCCACACCGCACTTGGTGGGATCCAGTATGGTATGCTGTGGCAGCCTACCCAAAACACTTTATTTTCATGGCAAAAATTGAATTATTTAAATTCAAGCCACTTGCATGGTTAATCAAATCAGCCGGCGCATTCCCAGTTGATCGTGAAAATGTTGGCCCAAGCGTCATCAAAATACCTGTACGCGAATTAAAAGATGGCAAGCGCTCTTTAATAATGTTTCCTTCTGGTTCTAGACACAGTGATGATTTAAAATCAGGTTCCATTCTAATTGCACGAATGGCTGGAAAGGCAATCGTACCAGCTGTATATCAAGGCCCTGTAAAGTTCAGTCAACTTTTCAAACGTAATAATACCACAGTTAATTTTGGTGAGCCAATTATTATTGATCGTAAAGACCGATTGAACAAGGAAAATATTGCTAAATATACTGAGCAGATGCAAGCAGCTTTCCAAGAATTAGATGCTGAGATTGACCCAACTTGGAAATATGTAGATCCAAAACGTTCAGAAAAAAAATAAGCCGATTGGCTTATTTTTTTTGCGAATTGGCACTTTGTTGCTTCATCTGAGCCATCATTTGGTTCAATTTCTTTTGAGATGGTTTTTGTCCCATTGACATCATCATTGATTTCATCATTTCTTCTGAAATAGGTGGGTTTTTTGCAAGATAACTCTTCATTGAGTTACGTGCCAAGAAAAAGCCACCGACCAAACCAATAATTAAAGTTAACACTGCAATCAAAATTGCTAGCCATGTGCTAATCATGCATATTCTCCTTACTAAAATGTCTGATAATTATTATAGCACAGCCAGCAAAGGCGTGCTATAATAACTTGCAGAGTTAACGTTTTCAATATGAACCATTTTGTTCGTTATAAAAATAAATAACACGAATTTTTTATTATTTATTTAATATTAGGTTGAATTTTTAAAAAAATAACGAACAAACGTTTGATTTGTTCGTGTTTTTCCGTTATACTGATGATAGTAAATTTAACAAGTAGGAAACCCATCATGGCAATTACACAAGAAAGCAAACAAATTCAAGTGCTTCGATTTATTCATGAAGCACAATCAGAAAATGGTTACCCACCAACCGTCCGAGAAATTGGTGAAGCTGTTGGATTATCATCTTCTTCAACTATTCACGGTCACATCGAACGTCTGGTAAAAAAAGGTTATCTTTTAAAAGATGCTTCTAAACCAAGAGCTCGTGCGATTGAAGTAACCGATATTGGTTTAGAGATGCTTGGGATTTCAACCACACCCGGAAAAATTCCGGTACTTGGAATGGTTACAGCGGGTACACCAATTTTGGCAGTAGAAGAAGAAGCAACTGAATTTTTCCCTATCCCAGATAATTTAATGCAATTTGATGGTGACCTATTCATGCTTAATGTTCATGGTGATTCAATGGTTAACATTGGCATTCTAGATGGAGACAAAGTTATCGTACGTAAGCAAGAGAATGCTGATAATGGTGATGTTGTTGTCGCAATGAATGATAACAATGAAGCGACAGTTAAGCGTTTTTTCCGTGAAGCCGATCATTATCGCTTACAACCTGAAAATAACAGCATGGCGCCAATTATTTTGCAAAAAGTCTCTATTTTAGGAAAAGTAATCGGACTGTATCGCGACGCTATTTATTAAAAACCAAATAAAAAGGCTCATCTCTGATGAGCCTTTTTATTATGCTTGCCAAGCATTTGGATTTTCCTTCCAGTTTTGTAAGGTTTCAACTTGTGATTTATCGAGATCCCCACGCTTAACGGCTGTTTCAATTAGTTGTGAATATGTTGTCAGTGAGTTAAATGTTAGTCCTGCTTCAGCAAAATTTTTTTTACCAGCTGGTAATTCATAAGAAAATATGGAAACAACACCAAGGACACTTGCTCCCTCCTTACGCACCGCATTTACTGCGGCCAACACAGACCCACCTGTTGATATCAAATCATCAATCAGAACGACTTTACGATTTTTTACCAATGCACCTTCCGTTTGACGACCTGCCCCGTGATCTTTGGGTTTTGAACGTACATAGACCATTGGTTTATTTAATTCTTCAGCTACCCAAGCTGAATGTGGAATACCTGCAGTAGCCACTCCACCAATAATCTCAACGTCACTATATTCTTTTTTTATTAGTTCAGACAGCCCTTTGTATATATTTTGACGTACCGAAGGGAAACCAATGGTCATCCGATTATCTGTATATATTGGACTCTTAATACCCGAGGCCCACGTGAAAGGTTCTTCTGGCGAAAATTTTACGGCACCAATTTCAAGTAAATCATTAGCTACTTGTTGTTTATAGTCTGTCATTTATTTTCTCCATTCATTGACAACACATTGATATGCAGCCACTGGGTTGGTCGATTGTGTAATTGATCGACCAACAACTAATCCAGTTGAATTCAATTTCTTGGCTTCCGCTGGCGTAGTTACACGCACTTGATCTCCAGCTTCATCACCAGCTAAACGAATACCAGGTGTGATACGTAAAAATCGATCATTCGTGTGTGACTTAATTAAACCAGCCTCTAAGGGTGAACTAATTGTCCCGTCTATGCCCACCGAGTAAGCAAGCTCAGCCAAATGTGCAACACTTTCTTCAATAGTTGCTGTGGTTAATTGTATCTCTTGTATCTCAGCTTCAGAAAAAGAAGTTAGCTGCGTCACTGCAAGTAATTTTAACGCTTCACTTTTATTGGCAACAGCTGCTTCTAGCATTTTTTTCCCTCCAGCTGCATGCAGAGTTAAATATTGTACATCTAGTTTTGATATATTAGCGACTGCACGACCAACAGTGTTTGGAATATCGTAAAGTTTTAAATCTAAGAAAATCGTATAGCCCAATGCACGTAGTTCTGTGATGAACTCTGGTCCCGTACGATAAAAAAGTTCCATACCAACTTTCAATGCTGGCTTTTCTACTAAATCTGAAAAAGGCTTCAAAAATTTGTAAGTAGTAGTTGCATCAGGAAAGTCCAAAGCAATAAAAACTGGCTGTTCTGTCATTATGATCCTCCTATGTACATAAGCCGAAGCTTATTTGAAAAAGTTTAGTGCATTTCTTTCACTGTAAAACTGCGCGACTCTAATACTTCTAAGAAGGCACTAACTGTGTCTAAGGCAGTAAACAAAGGCACGGCATTTTCAATCGCAGCATTTCTAATCAAGCGGCCATCGCTTTCAGCACGGTCATCTGCTTGAGTTGTGTTAATAACAACCTGCACTTTTTGTTGACGCAGTGCTGCAACCGCATTATTATCTGATTCCGAAATTTTATCGAGTACTTCCACAGGCAAGTCATTGTCTGACAAGTAAGCACCCGTACCGGCAGTTGCAAACAAAGCAAATCCCAAATCATTGAATCTCTTTGCTAATTCGAGCGCCTCTTCTTTGTCATCATCAGCAACTGTGAATAAGACATTGCCGTAACGTGGTACTTTAATGTTAGAAGCAATAAAGGCCTTATACAACGCCTTGGACAGGTTAATATCTGACCCCATGACTTCACCAGTAGACTTCATTTCTGGGCCGAGCAAAGAATCAACATCGGGCAACTTTGTGAACGAGAATATTGGTGCTTTAACGTGCACCATATCATCGTTAGGAACAAGTCCCGTCTCAAATCCCATTTCTGACAATTTTTCACCTAACATAACTCTTGTTGCTAATTGAGCGAGCGGAAGATGCGTGACTTTCGATATGAACGGTACTGTACGTGATGCACGTGGATTTACTTCGATAACATATGCCGTATTTTCATGGATAACAAACTGCACGTTCATCAACCCTATTGTGTTCATAGCTTTAGCCAAATTAATAGAGGCTTGCACCATTTCATCTTGAACCTTTTGTGACAAGTATTGTGGTGGGTAAACTGACATAGAATCCCCTGAATGGACCCCCGCCCGTTCAATATGTTCCATAATACCGGGGATTACAGCTGTTTCACCATCTGACAAAACATCTACTTCTGCTTCTTGTCCCACTAAGTACGAATCAATCAATACCGGATGATCATTTGAAACCTTGACCGCACGCTGCATGTAGTCCTGGAGTTCATCGTCAGAAGAAACAATTTCCATTGCTCGACCACCCAAAACGTATGAAGGACGAATCAATACAGGATATCCAATGGATTGTGCAGCTGCTAATGCACAGTCTACTGTGGTTGCTGTTTTACCAACAGGTTGTGGTAAAGCAAGTTCTTTTATGACCTGATCAAATGCTTCACGATCTTCGGCACGATTTAGATCCTCTACAGAGGTTCCTAAAATGTTTACGCCATTGTCTAACAAAGGTTGAGCTAAATTAATTGCAGTTTGTCCGCCGAATTGCACCACCACACCGACTGGATTCTCTAAATCAATCACATTGAGAACATCTTCCAAGGTAAGTGGTTCAAAATACAATTTATCTGAGATAGAGAAATCCGTTGAAACGGTTTCTGGATTAGAATTCATAATAATCGCTTCATATCCAGCCCGTTGAATAGCCTTAACAGCATGAACAGTTGCATAATCAAATTCAACACCCTGCCCGATGCGAATCGGTCCAGAACCTAGTACAAGTACCGATTTTTTTGTACTAATAATCGATTCATTTTCCTGTTCATAGGTTGCATAATAATACGGTGTTGCCGATTCAAATTCTGCCGCAACAGTATCAACCATTTTATAAACTGGCTTAATTTTTTTATCTTTGCGTAGTGTTCTAATATCAGCAGCTGTCTTGCCCCAGATTTTAGCAATTGTTTCGTCAGCAAACCCATTCTTTTTAGCATATTGCAACTGATCAATATCTCCAACATGGCTGGCAAGGTCTTGCTCAATTTCGATAACATGCAATACTTTATCCAAGAAGAATTCATTGATTAGTGTTTTATCATGAATAGTTTCAATTGAAACACCTCGGCGCAATAAATCAGCAATCATAAACAAACGATCATCTCGAGCAGGCATTAATGCTGCTAGCAGTTCATCATCTGAAAGATCCTTATAGGTTATATCATCTAAACCAATAGCCCCAATCTCTAGTGAGCGAACAGCCTTTAACATGGCTTCTTCCATATTGCGACCGATAGCCATCACTTCACCAGTTGCCTTCATTTGCGTGCCTAGGCGACGATCTGCTGTTGAAAATTTGTCAAATGGCCAGCGTGGAATTTTAAACACAACATAATCTAATGCTGGTTCAAACTCTGCCTTTGTCGTGCCAGTTACTGGATTGATGATCTCATCAAGTGTTAAGCCAACGGCAATTTTTGCAGCCATTTTGGCAATCGGATATCCAGTCGCCTTTGAAGCTAACGCTGAAGAACGACTGACACGTGGATTGACTTCAATAATATAATATTTGTATGAATCAGGATCAAGTGCCATTTGAATATTGACACCACCCTCGATTTTCAATGCACGAATAATTTTTAACGCTGCATCACGCATCATTTGAACTTCGCGATCAGATAATGTTTGAACTGGTGCAGTCACAATCGAGTCTCCAGTATGAATACCAACTGGATCAAAGTTTTCCATTGAAGCAACAACCAATGCGTTGTCATTAGCGTCACGCATCACTTCAAATTCAATCTCTTTGTAACCTGCAATCGAACGTTCAATCAACACTTGTGTTACAGGAGAAAGTTCTAATCCATTGGCCGTAATTTCCGAAAGCTCTTCATGGGTTTGAGCAATACCTCCGCCGGTACCGCCTAACGTGTAGGCTGGACGAACAATTACTGGATAACCATGTGTGTCAGCAAAATTAAGTGATTCTTCTAAAGTAGTTGCAATGATGGACTCTGGAATGGGCTCATTCAAACGTTCCATCAAGGCTTTAAATTCTTCACGATCTTCGGCCTCTTCGATTGCTGATAGCTTAGTTCCAAGTAACTCGATATTGAGTTCATCCAAAATTCCCGCTTCGGAAAGGTCTTTAGCCATATTTAATCCAGTTTGACCACCTAGCGTCGGCAAAATAGCATCTGGACGCTCCTTACGTAAAATACGTTCAATAAAGTCAATTGACAAAGGCTCAATGTATACCTTGTCAGCAATTTCAGCGTCAGTCATAATCGTTGCCGGATTAGAATTTACTAAAATAACATGATACCCTTCTTCCTTTAAAGAGAGCGCGGCTTGTGTGCCAGAATAATCAAATTCGGCTGCTTGACCAATAACAATTGGCCCAGAACCAATCACTAATATTTTACTAATGTCTTGACGTTTAGGCATTTGTAGTCTCCTTCTTTGAATCAGCTATCATATCCAAAAATTCATCAAATAAATATTCAGCATCGTGTGGACCAGGTGCTGCATCTGGGTGGAATTGAACAGAGAAAGCATTGTAGCCTTTTAGACGAACACCTTCAACAGTCTGATCATTAATTTCCTCGTGTGTCACAACTAGATCTGTTTTCTCTAAGCTTGCTCGTTCTACTGCGTAGCCGTGATTTTGTGACGTAAAGTCTAATCTCGCTTTGGAAATCGTACGCACGGCATGATTAAAACCACGATGACCGAATTTCATTTTGTAAGTTTCTGCACCATTGGCGATTGCGAACAGCTGATGTCCCAAGCAAATGCCCATTAACGGTAAATGCTTTTGTAGCTTCTGAATTGTTGGAATGGCATATTTTACATCTTTGGGATCACCAGGTCCATTCGACAATAAGATACCGTCAGGGTTCGCTGCCAATACTGTTTCTGCGTCCACATTAGCAGGAAATACCATCACGTTAACACCGCGCTTGGCAAGCGAGCGAAGAATTGAATTTTTCAGTCCAAAATCAATGAGCGCGATTGATACACCATCAGTTGGGTTTTGATACTGTGTCTTTGTTGTTGCATCTGCAACCATTGTTTTCGATGTTTCGAACGCTTTTAGTCTCGCAACGACTTCGTCAGTTATTTCATCAACAAGCGCTGCTTTCATGGAACCCTGATTACGTAACTCTTTTGTTAAAGCGCGCGTATCAATGCCCGTTATACCGGGCATTCCAGTTTTTTCTGCCCATTCAGGCAAACTCATTGTTTTGCGCCAATTGCTTGGTCGTCGAGCGATTTCGTGCACCACAATCGCAGATGCAGCTGGTCGCAAACTTTCAAAGTCATCACGATTAACCCCGTAATTACCGATTAGTGGGTAAGTAAATACAATAATTTCACCTCGGTATGATAAATCTGTAATTGATTCTTGATATCCGGACATACCAGTATTAAAAACTAACTCGGCCATGATATCAACATCAGCACCAAAAGCTTCCCCTTCATATACTGATCCATTTTCTAATAATAAGTAGCGTTTTTTCATTTTACGTTATCCTTATATACAATTTCACCGTCAACCCATGTGGCCAGTGTTTTTCCATACACTTTCCATCCAATAAATGGTGAGTTTTTTCCCATCGATTCAAAGCTTTCAGTATCGATTTCATAGTTATTATCTAGATCAAACAGAGCGAGGTCTGCTCGCGCACCTTCTTCGATACTAGTGGGCGCTTGCAAGTGGAATGCACTGACTGGAGCAGTGACCATTCGCTCAAGCAAAGTTTCTAGAGTCATCACACCATTTTTAACCAAATAAGTATAAAGCAGTTGGAAACTCGTTTCGATTCCGGTAATGCCAAATGGTGCCTCTCGGAAAGACTTCTGTTTCTCTTCTTTTCCATGTGGCGCATGATCAGTAGCAACCATATCGATGGTTCCATCCAACAATCCAGCAATGACTGCTTCACGATCTCTCTGAGTTCGTAGTGGTGGATTCATTTTAAACATTGCATTATCAGAATTGATATCTTCTTCTGATAATAATAAGTGATGCGGAGAAACCTCTGCAGTAACATGAACACCTTCATGTTTAGCAATTCGCACCAATTCAACCGATTCCTTAGTTGAAATATGCGCAACATGGTAATGAACGCCAGCAGCTTTAGCTAGTACCAAATCTCGAGCAAGTTGTGAACTTTCCGCCAATCCTGTAATTCCTGGTAATTCTAATTTTGTTGATGCTTTCCCCTCGTTCATGACACCATCATGAACCAGCGTATCGTCTTCCAAATGCGCGGCTAAAGGTTTGTTAACCGATGCAGCGGCGACCATTGCTTGGAGCATAGTATTTGCTGTCTGTACCCCTTTACCATCATTTGTGAATGCTTTGGCCCCAGCTGCTGACATTCCTTTAATATTGGTTACTTGAGTTGACGTCAAATTATTTGAGATTGCCCCGTACTGTTCAATATGAATCACACCATTTTGTTTATTTCGTGCGATTTGATTCGTTATCTTCTCTTCGTTATCAGGAACTGGATTTAAATTAGGCATAGCAATCACAGTCGTAAACCCACCGCGTGCAGCCGCCTTAGATCCACTATTAATCGTTTCCTTATACTCAAAACCAGGTTCACGAAAATGTACGTGCACATCTACTAATCCCGTTGAAAGGAAGGCCCCTTTGGCATCAAAAACGGTAGCTGCTTTACTTTCAAGATGATTACTAATCTTTTGAATGATTCCTTGGTCAATTAAAATATCTCGAAGAACGAGTTGATTGTTCCATAAAATTTTAGCATTTTTTATTAGTTGCATTTACTTACTCCGTAACGTATTCTAAAATGGCCATTCGTGCATAAACGCCATTGGTCATCTGGTCAAATATGCGTGATTTTGGTGCTTCAACTAAATCATCGGCAATTTCAACGTCTCGATTAACTGGGGCCGGGTGCATAATAATACTATTTTCTTTCAAATTTTCATAACGTGATTCAGTCAAACCATACACTTCATGATACTTTTTTGCCGAAAAATTTTGATTTTCAGTATGTGTAATTCGTTCATGCTGTACTCTAAGAAACATCACAACATCTTGTTCCGACCAACCAACATCAAGGTCCACATGTTCGCCAAATGAATCAAAATCAACTGGTTGCCAGTCTTTTGGTCCACTGAATGTCACTGTTGCGCCAAGCTTGTTGAGTATCTCTGCATTTGAACGCGCTACTCGTGAATGTGCTAGGTCACCAATAATTCGAACCTTCAAACCTTCAAAATGTCCAAACTCTTGGTAAATTGTCACTAAATCTAACAAACTTTGTGAAGGGTGTTGGCCGCTACCGTCCCCCGCATTTACAAGTTGTGGAATTGCATGCCCTTCACTCCGTAAGACGTTTTCATACCATGAATTTTGAGAGTGACGAATTACTGCAACATCCACACCAATCGCTTTAAGGGTTTTTAATGTATCAACCAAACTCTCTCCTTTTGTCATTGAACTAGTTTGAGGGTCGATTTGTATCTGTTTCCAATTAAGTTGATTCTCTGCCATTTGGAAACTACTATGCGTTCTCGTTGAATTTTCAAAAAATAAATTTACAGCCGTTATCGATTTTGTTTTAGGTTGCTCACCTGATTTTAACGCCAACGCACGTTGTATTAAGTGTAGCACGTCATTTTTATTAATTGCATTTATATTCAAATAATTTCGCATATTACCCTTCTTTATACAAAAAACCAAGCGATCTGAGCGACCGCTTGGTTCTAGAAAATGAGGGTAAAAGTGTACACTTCACCAAAAGTATCTAAAGCCTTGCAGGTCTCTCTGGACCTGATTAAAGGTTTTATTTTATTGATAGTAATCATAGCATTTTTTAAAAGTTAATGCAACTTACTTACTAAAGAAATTTTTATTCCCTTGATTGACATTTGCTTTAGCTGTTTTGTTACTATTCCAAAATGGAACAATGACTTTACCAACAACGTGCTTTTTATCTACAAATCCAAAATACCGACCATCATTTGAAACTGACCGATGATCGCCCATGACAAAATACTTACCTTTTGGAACTGTAGAATTATTGCGATCCTTTTTCTGCCATAGCGTACCGGAGGAAAGTGTCTTAAGAGACCATGTGCTACCAAAAGACATTTCCGTTCCCTGTGTACGTTCATTCAAACTAATGAAGCTTTGATTAACTTTCTTGCCATTGACGTACAGATTAGACGCTTTGTATTCAACTGTATCACCTGGGATCGCAATAATACGCTTCACGTACTTATCGTCCCCAGACTGGTACCTAGGATCTTCATCTTTAGCGTTAAATACAATAACATCTCCACGCTTATAACTTGCCACTTTGTTTAGAAACACATTCTCGTTATCTTGCAAATTTGGTTCCATTGATGGCCCACTAACTTTTACGCGTGTGAATAAAAATGAGCGAATAAGCACAACAATAAGAATTGCAATGGCAATTGGAAAAACCCACTCCTTCAAAAATTTCATAAACATAAATAACTTCCTTTACATAAAATCACCAACAGCATAACTGTCGGTGATAGTGAGCTTAATTTACTTCTGCAACTTAGAATATGCTTCGGCAACGGGTTTTGTAACGATGTCATTTAATTCCGTTAGCAAAGTGTTCAAAGCCTGTTCTGCTTCCATCAGCGCATTAATTTTTTCGTCTTTTTGTACTTTTGCAGCAACAGCATCCCATTCCTTTTCTTGTTCAGGTTTTGGTTGTTGCTGACTTTGCATCATTTGTTGTACTGCCATTTGAATTTCTTGGAATTCACCAAACAACGCCTTAGAATCAGTGTCATTTTGTATTGCGTTAAATGCATTTTGCCATGCAATATATTGTTGTGTTTCTGTCAAAATATTTGCCATTTCATTGGCGTTATCGTAAATATTTACTGTCATGTTATTTTCCTTTTTTTAACGTTATTCGATGTCACTAAAATCATATCACAACCCATAACTAATGTGAAACACTAATCAATCTAAACGATTAATTACCAAATAATCCTTTGACATTATTCCACAATTGACCCGCTCCTTCAACAGCTTTGTCAACGCCACTATTGAAATCATCTTGAATCGTTCCCCATAAGTCACTACTTTGACTTGTACTACTTGATGTAGTGTTAGGATTTGTTACTGTAAAGGCGGTTTGATCCGTATTTGGCAAAATTTGTTCCAAAGACGTTTTAACCAGTGGTCCCATTGTAGACGTTAATCCTAACGGCAAAGAACCAGTATTGTTCCCTTCCAGTCCCATCCAAGTTGCTTGAACAATGTCTTTCGTATACGCCATTGCCCATGAATCCTTTGACGAACTAGCATTATTGGTACTATTAGGATTTTCAGTAGTACCAGTTTTACCAGCAATAGTGTAACCGGATGGTGCAGATCCAACACCTGTACCATCCGTATAGGTACCTAGCATCATACGTGTCATATTATTTGCAACCTTACTACTGATGACCTGTGTTTGTTTTGCCTTTGGTGAGCTAACAATTACTTTGCCACTCGCATCAACTATTTTAGTAATATAATGTGCCTGACTCATCACACCACCATTGGCAAAAGCTGTGTATGCTTGTGCCATTTGTTGTGGGGATACACCTTTGGTCAATCCGCCTAGTGCTAGTGATAGGTTCTTATCCTTTTTGGTTAATGGTAAGCCAAACTTAGTACCACTCTTATAACCAACCTCTACACCCATTTTATTAAGTAAATAAACTGCCGGAATATTATACGAATGTTCCAAAGCTGAATACATAGGAACATCAGCCGTTTCAACGTTCATGGCATTGTTTGGTGTATAATTGTTCGTCCCAAAACTCATCGATTGGTTAGGCAATTTTGTACTAATACTATAACCTCGTTGTAGAGCTGGTGCATAAACGACCATTGGTTTGATTGCTGAACCAGGTTGTAATTGTGATTGATTAGCACGATTAAAGCCACGGAAAGTATGAGATGTTTCACGACCACCAACTACAGCCAATACCCCACCAGTTTTAGCATTCAAAACAATAGATGCTGCTTGTGCGTCATCAACATAGTTAAATAATGCTGAATTATCGAAATCATTTTGTAAATTCGTTTGATCCTTTTGGTTTAACGTTGTGTATATTTTATACCCACGATTCATAACATCGTTTTCTGTTAAACCATAGGTATTAATGGCTTCGTTAATCACTGAATCGAAATACCAAGGATAATTATAATCACCAGAATCATCATAAGTATCATTTAGCGTATCCGTCGTCGATTTGGCTGCACTAGCCTGCGCTGAAGTGATCTTTTTATTCTCAACCATGGTTGTCAAAACTAAATTACGTCGAGCCTTGGAAGCTTCTGGATAATCAATAGGATTAAATTTGGCGGGACTAGTTAACATACCCGCTAGTGTAGCCGCTTGTGTTGTCGTTAATTCACTAGCATGAACACCAAAATATTTCTGTGATGCATCTTCTACGCCCCAGACACCATGACCAAACCATGCATTATTAAGGTACATCGTAAAAATTTCATTTTTAGTGTAATCTTGTTCAACCTGCATGGACAAAAAGATTTCTTTGGCTTTTCTGGTAAATGTCTGTTCTTGCGACAAATAAGCATTTTTAACCAATTGCTGTGTTAACGTAGAACCGCCACCAGAAATAGTATTAGATCCGGTTATTTTGTTTTTAACCAATAAAACAGCTGCACGTGCAATCCCTTTTACCGAGAAGCCATACTCATGATAAAAATTACGGTCTTCGATTGATAAAACTGCATCTCGCATGTTCTGTGAAATCTTATTATACGAGACATAGGTGCCTTTTTGTGAATATAATTCGCCTGCTTTTTCACCCTGATCATCGTAAACTGTTGCCGTTTGAGAGAGCGTTGCTTCTAAATTTTTAACGTGTGCAGTTTTAGCTAAAATTGCTAAGTAGGCACTTGTGACCAAAAATAATGTTAAAAATAAAATAATCAGCAAGCGACCAAATTGCCAACGATGCCAAATTGGTCCTAACTTATCCCACACTTTTTGACTTATTGCTTTCAACCACTTCATTCATCAACCTATCAATTCCGCCCAATGATCAGCTAGCTTTGCGGCATCTGTTTCATTTTTACTTGTAACGTAAATTGTGTTAAATCCCGCTAGTGTCGTAATAACTTCAGGTAAATTCGCGTCATCGATAATGCCAGCAACTGAGTTACCACTACCATCAGTCGTTTTAATAATCGTTAAGAACTCAACGTGAGTCACGAATGAAGCATATTCTTTGATTGCTTCATCAACGGCGTTAGTCGTTACCAAATTTTGAACATTTTTCGTTGTATCATTGAGTTGCTGGTAACGTAACTGTCCGCTGTCGCTCTTTTGGCGAATAATATTCATTGCTCGAATATCACGTGATACGGTTGTTTGTGTTGTCTCAACACCATGCTTGATAAGTTGAGCAAGCAATTCTTCTTGGCTGGCAATGATATTATCCTGGATAATATCTAAAATAAGCTTTTGCCGTTCTTGTTTTGAAATCATTGATTTCTCCTTTGTATCATGATGCACGGTTATCTAAAAATATATCATTTACTACCGTTTTGTGCATCACTTTAACAGTTAGCTTAAATAGCACTTGATCTGTCCAGATCAGTTACATTTCTTCAGGTGCCTTGACACCTAATAATCTCAAACTTTCTGTCAAAACAATAGACACTGATTTAACCAACACCAAACGAGCATTTAATTGAACGTCTTCTGTTAATATTTTTGAGTTGGCATAGTACTTGTTAAACGCTCTTGACAAATTTAACGCATATTTAGCAATAATACTGGCCTCGCGTTGTTGCCAAGCACGTTGCACTGTCTTGGGAAAGTTGTTCAGTGTCGTAATAATATCCCATGTTGCTGGATCAGTCAAATTCAAGTCATCACTCGTCAATTGAACCGACGTCTTGCGTAAAATTGATTTTGCTCGGGCATTCGTATACTGTACGTATGGTCCAGTATCTCCTTCAAAACGGACAACTTCTTCTAAATTAAAGTCAAAGTTGTTAGTACGATCATTCATTAAGTCATGAAACACAACAGCACCGGCGCCCACTTCTTCTGCCACTGTATCTTTATCACCCAAATCAGGATTTTTCTCTTGAATTTGCTTCAAAGCCAATTCATGAGCATCATCTAATACATCCTTCAGTAAAACAACATCACCCTTACGTGTTGACATTTTTTTGCCATTAAACGTAATTAGACCAAAGGCAATGTGTTCAATGTCATCAGACCACTCAAAGCCCATCAATGATAAGACGGCCTTCATCTGCACAAAATGTTCTCGCTGCTCACCACCGACAACATACAACGATTTCGCAAAATCATATGTTTCTTTTCTATAAAGTGCGGCTGCTAAGTCACGAGTCATATATAAAGTTGCACCATCTGAACGCTTAATCATGGCCGGTGTTAGATTTGGATTGATATGGCTCAAATCAACAATCTGTGCCCCCTGTGATTCAACTAGAAGATTTTTTTCTTCTAAGAGATCAACTACCTTGTCCATTTTATCATTATAAAATGCTTCGCCGTTGAATGAATCAAACGTTATATCTAAGCGGTCGTATATTTCAGAAAACTCTTTCAACGACTCAGCACGGAACCATTGCCACAAACGGTGTGCCTCTTCATCACCATCTTCAAGTTTCTTAAACCAAGCACGACCTTCATCATTTAGTGAGTCATTTTCCTTAGCTTTTTCGTGAAACTCAACGTAGTACTTTAACAAAGTGGCAATTGGGTCTGATTTGACTTCTTCTTCAGAACCCCATGCTTTGTAAGCATATATTAGTTTACCAAATTGCGTACCCCAGTCACCTAAATGATTTATTTTAACCGGTGCATAACCATTTTTTGCTGTGATGTTTGCTAGTGCATTACCGATAACAGTCGAACGTAAGTGTCCCATCGACATTGGCTTGGCGATGTTTGGGCTGGACATGTCAATCGTGACTTTGGCACCCTGTCCATCCACATTGTCACCGTAGGCACCTTCCAAGTCAAATACTGTCTTCAATACTTGATTAGACGTAGCTACTTTGTCCAAGAAAAAGTTAACATAAGGCCCAGTAGCAACAACTTTTTCAAATCCTTCTTGATCAATTGCAGCAACGATGTCTGCTGCAATTAATTGCGGTGCTTTATGTAATGTCTTGGCTAATGTAAATGTTGGAAAAGCAACATCTCCAAGGTCAGATGATTTTGGTGCTTCTAGTTTTTCAGAAATTTCTTGTAAAGTAAGGTCAGTTAGCACTGCGTTAAGTGCCTCAACAATTTGTATATTATCTACCATTTTTTTTCCTTTTGGTTTTTAATTATGATTTTTAGTAAAAATACATTATAATCAAAAATTCGATATTCTTATTATACCGTATTTTAGGCATTATTCATCTAAAAATAAATAAGCTCGCCTCTTGTTTTCATCAACAAAGAGACGAGCCTAGCCCGCGGTACCACTCTAATAGCTTTCGCCACTCAAATTTATTAACTTTGGACTCTTAGTACGCGCCGTTTTGACTATGGCTTGACTTCCATCAACTCAAGCTCGCTTAATCATAGTTCCAAAACATCTTTACTTATCTTCGTCTTTTACAGATTTTTCAGGCGCAGGGCCGTGTTTAATCACTTCAACCTCATCCATGCGAACAACCGCACGATGGTTCATTTCGTTAACTGCTGGTTGGTCAGCTGGAGCATTTTCCGTAATCTCAACCAACAATGAGTTTTCATAAATTTTTTCAACTTGACCTGTAAAAGGTTTTTCTAAGTTACCATAAGCTGGTGCTAATAAAACATCTCCAAGGTTAAATCCAGAGGTATTTTCTTCTACTTCTTCTGCCATGTTTGCCTCCATTTTAACGTTATTTAACAGTTTATTCTAGCATAAAACAGATGTTTATGCGAGTGTTTTAACTACTCTATCTAATATAGCCCGCGCAATGTCAATTTTTGGTAACAATTCAATTTTTTCTGGGTCTTTATCACGTGATAAAATCGTTACTTTATTATTATCAGAGTCAAAACCACTATCCACATTACTAACATCATTAGCAATTAAGAAATCTGCATTCTTCTTTGATAGCTTTTTTTGTGCAGACGCGAGAACATTTTGCGTTTCAGCAGCAAATCCCACAACAATTTGCCCGGCTTTCTTCATATGACCAATATCTGATAATATATCAGGATTTTGAATTAATTCAATCGTTAAATTCTCGTGACCTACTTTTTTTATTTTGTTTTCAGCTTGTGAAGCAGGCCGATAATCAGATACAGCTGCCGAACTAATGAAAACATCCGCATCAGAAAATTCTTGCACAACCGCTGTATGCATGTCACGTGTAGAAGTAACAACTATTTCTCGGACGCCGTACAATTCTTCACGTTTTGTTGTGGTTATAAGTACCACCGTTGCACCTAACTCTGCAGCTACCTGTGCCAAAGCATAGCCCATTTTTCCTGAAGAACGATTTGTTAAATACCGCACTGGATCAAGCGCTTCACGTGTCCCGCCAGCTGTAATAACAAGTTTCTTTCCTTTTAGTTCACCGCCACGCGCCTGTATACGAATAGCTGCCTGATTTATAATTGTCACAGGTTCCGGTAGGCGACCTTGCGACTCGTAACCTTCGGCTAAGAAACCAATCGCTGGGTCAATAATAAACCAACCATCACTTTTTAATAAATTCAAATTACGAACAACCGCGTCATTATTAAACATAACATCGTTCATCGCTGGGGCGATAACTTTAGCCGCAGGTGATGCCATTACCGTCGCAGTCACAGCATCATCAGCGATACCATTTGCTATTTTTCCAATAATGTTAGCAGTGGCCGGCACAACAAATATCATGTCTGCCCACTTAGCCCATTCAATATGAGTAACCGCAGCCTTCTCATCACGAAAAAGATCAGTTAACACATCATGTTTAGATAAAACAGCTAATGTTTGTACAGTAATAAATTTTTGGGCCGCAGCCGTCATTCCCACACGAACATGAGCACCGCTTTTAACAAATTCGCGTACTAATGTTGCTGACTTGTAAGCCGAAATGCTACCTGTCACAATCACTAATATATTCTTATTTCTATAGAAATCATTCATGCCATTTATTATATCATGGAATGTTTTAAACACGATTCAAAAAGCGATATTCTAAGAATATCGCTTTCTTCTAGGAACTTGCAGAACTAGAATTATGAGATTGTGCTTTAACATAATCAATTGCTACCACTACCGCCACAACAACAGATTCCAAAGACTCGTCCTCAATTTTAATGTCATAGGTGCTTGTCATTGCTAACCAGCGCTGATCAACAGAGCTAATTTCACGTCCATCTTGCAGGATGGCAAAATTCATGTCCCAGATATTACCTTCTACACTTAGACCAAGTCCTTCAATTTCGTATCTTGGTTTTAAAAAGGAAAAGCGTTTAATGATTTCAACTTCTTCTGGAAACTCATTAATAATTAACTTAAACTTTGGTAAAAAAGTAAACACTTGATGCGTTAAACGCGCAATAGGTATACTGTTCAAATCTAGAATATCAAAATACTTTGGAATACTAAATGTACTGCCAGAAACGGTGTAGCGCGTGTTCTCACTGTCGTCAGTTATATCAAACTTTCCGCCCAACGAAAACAAGTGTTGTCTCATCAGTAAATGTTTCATTTAAGTCCTTTTTCTAGTAATTTCCCAGCAACTGGTATTTGACCCAACTGATCTAATTCCTGACCATTCACAACTACCAAATTGCTAGATGATTCAGCCAAAGTTGAGAAAGCATTGATTGACTGGTTTTGGAAATACTTATCATCAGCACCAGCTAAACCAGCCTGAACAGTGTCAATACGATATTTTTCAGCTTCAGCACGAGTTTTCGTAGCATCAGCTTCAGCCTTGGCAGTAGCCATCAATGCATCGTTTTTAGCTTTTGTTGTCAATTCAATTGAACGTGCTTCACCTTCAGCCTTAGCAATTGTAGCAACTCGCTCACGATCTGCCGTTAATTGCTTATCCATTGCTTCTTGAATTGAAGCAGAAGGGCGTAATTCATCAATATTGATACGATCAACATTGATACCGTACGTATTCGTTAAATCACCAATGGCATCCGCTAATTGGACATTAATTTTGGTAGTAGAACCAAGCGCTTCGTTTAACTCCATGCGACCAATAATATCACGTAAGTGCCCACGCACAAGTTGTGCCATAGATTCAACTGAATCCGTGTTTTCGTACATATATTTAACTGCGTTAGTTACATGATAATTTAAAGTAACACTTGCCTTAATATCAGCGTTATCGGCAGTAATCACCGAGTAATCAGGCAGACGTAGTGGGCGCATAGCCAAACTTACCTTACGAATTGTTTGAAAGAACGGTACATAAAAATGTAATCCGGCCTCTCTTCGGGCACGATATTTTCCCAACGTCTCTACAAGACCCGCATTGTTCTGCGGAACAATCTTAAAAAAAAGCATAACTTCTCCCTCTAATCTTTCATGATTTGTCGTAATGTCAAGATATTCCCGTTTGCCTCGAGAATCACGTAATCTTCATCACTTTTAGCAACAGCACTATTATCAATCAAATATCGATAATAGATACCAGAAACGTTGACCAAACCGCTTTTAATATCAATATCTTTACCTGAAATGACCTGACCCACAAATTGACGGTCTTCAAAGTTGCTTGGATGATAGTTAGCCATCAGTAATTGGGTGATGTAATTATTTAATGACCTCCCCTCCTTGCTGGCCTGTTCCGCCAAAAACTCATGTAGTTTGGGATCAATTCTCAATGGTATGTTGCCTGACTTCATGTTTTTTTCTTTAACCATATCTTTATGATATCACATTTAAATCATTTTGCAATTATTAAAATGTTTTTTTACATAATAAAAAGCGCCTAACTACTGCAAGCTAGGCGCTTTTTATTTGTTAATTATTTTTTATCGTTCTTTAAATTGTCAATACTATCTTTGACAGCATCTTTGGCTTCCGTTACGGCATCCTTAGCTTTTCCAAACAAGCCTTGGGCCTTACCTTCTGCTTCACGCTGCTTATCACCGGTAACCTTGCCTTCAACTTCTTTTGCTTTACCAGCAACCTTGTCCTTAGCATTATCAAACTTTTCTTCAACTGACATATAATACGTTCTCCTTGAGGTTTATTTGATGTTACAAGTTCATTGTAACATTTCTAATAAAAAATGACAGTAAAAAAGAACCACTAGAGAAGTTAGACGTGGTTCTTAACATTGGGAGTTGTGATTTTCGGGATAATTAAAAACCACAATTTTATTCTATGCCTATGCAAAGGCTAAAACAACGTATTTCCCTGGTCAATTGACTATCTTATGTTCAAAAAAACCACGTGGCATGAGCAGACACGTGGTTTAAAGATTAGAGTTCTGGTTTTCGTGGCAAATAACAAATCGAAAACCATACACACATTTTAGTTTTATTGATGGCACAATACAACAATATTTGCTGGGCAATCTCATTTAGTTTGTTCAAAAATAATTTTATTTTAATTCTTGGTTTTCCAGATGCTACACGCTGGCCATTTTATACACAAATCATTAGCTGATAGTTGAAAAGACTTTTTGCGAGTTTTGCTTGACGTAGATATCCCAATTCAGTCCAATTATTATTTGTTTAAATAGTATTGACAATGAGAAAATTTCGCTATTCACATATGTACGATGCCCCCGAAGGGAAGAAGCAATACATTTTGGGAGTGTATTTAATAATTTCTAGGGACATCTTACCTAAATGTTAGCACGCTAATTACATTTTCTCTAGCAATAACACTTATAACAACTGGTTAAACGTTCGACAATACATTAATTAGAATTTAATACACAATAAAATGCCCAACCTGAGTTTCGGGATAAAACATACAAATGGTTGGGCATTTGATAATGTCTAAATAACATTACAAAATTTAGTATATCGGATCAATCATTTAAAGATATAAAATATGTTAACTTTCTTGACAAAATTGACAAAACAAATACCGACCAGAATGTCTTCTAGCCGGTATTCTTTGCAATGAGTTTCACTCGTTCTATTTGAGATATTCACTCAAACTAAATTCTTCCCCATGCATAAAGCATATCATGAAACATCGATAGAAAATTCAATTGTTTATTATTAAAATTAACTTATTTAATTCAAATTTAATTATCATTTTAAGCATTTAAATAGCCAGGATTTAATTTTTTCATCAATATCATTAACAAACTTCAACTTGCCGTAGTAAATATTATCTAACGCGTCTATTGCGTAGACCTTAAGTTTTTTCGCATCTTGAGCCGTGATAATTACTCCTAACTCCTCCTCAACCCACGGCATATTAAGAGGCAAAGCTGTTTTTCCTATAATTTCTTTGTTGGGCTCAAAGCTATATTTTGCATAGTTCTTTTCTCGCAGATCTTGCCAAGTATCAGCATAAGTAAACTCTTTGTCAGTAATACCAGCCTCAACTATTTTCATATCAATATCACCAACATTTTTAACATTGATTTTAAAATATGTATTTTCGTAATTTTCCTTGGACCGATGATCTTTGTTTTGTGGAACAGGACGTTTGATATCTTTTTTGAAATGATACAAATATCCCTTTATCTCAATCTGAATTTTTTTATCATGAGAACGGTAAAAGGAACCCACAAAAATAGCAATTATCGCCCCTAAACCACCCAATCAGCAAGTGGTCCCATTTCACTTGTTGTTAAAGTCGTCATAGTATAGCGCCCTCCAATAGACAGCAAAAAAAGCATCCGAAGATACTTTTAAGTGATCCAAACAACGGTGTTATGATTTTGTATATTAATCAAGTTTCAGGAAATTACATAGTGCATTTGGATCACCACGAGCTAAATATTAGCACACTAAGCCTGTCTTGTCACTAAAATATTTGTACAATACAAATAATTGGAAATGTAGTAGTCTTTATAAATCGCCTTGCTTATGAAAAAACCTTAGCGAATCTTTCTGGTTGCAGGCTTTTGGTAACAAAAAACAAGGCTTAATCCTCACTCAAGAAAAAGCCTTGCAAACTCAGTAATTCTCGGCTTACCAAGCTTATTGATATACATTTATGGATGAATATCATTCTTGTAAACATTTTTTGGTAACGCTTACATAATGATTATATACAATTTTAATATGCTTGGCAATAATTATTTTGCTTAGTTTCTTATAGGTAGTTATTTGATTTTCCATTCATTGTTTTAGTGATATACTTTTAATAAATCAAATAGGGGGAAACATGTTAAATATTATTACTGAAATACTAGTTCTTATCATGTTTGTAAGCGGCGTTGGTTCATTTCTCACCTTAAGGCCAGCATATGAAATACGCTCAAAAACACAAAAAATATGGGTGTCTATTTTTCTTACAGCAATTATTGCCGCATTCATAATAACATTATTAACTGCAGTACCTGACTTCATTCACGGCTTTATAGACGGAATATCAGGCAAATAAATAATGAAACATCATCTTAATTGATGGTGTTTTTTGCTTGATTTAAAAATAAAAAACACTTGAGTGCTCAATTAACCCTGGTACAACAAACATTTCACAACTATTAAGTAATACTCTTCCAACTCAGAAGTTAATTCTAACTCGATCATCAATAAAGAAACCGATGTCTATTACTACAATAATGAGCGGATAAAAAAACTGGCCGGAAGCATTCCGGTTCAATACCGAAATCTTGCCAACCAGTTAGCCACTTAAACTTCACATTCAATTTTCGAGGTGAAGTTCATATTTTTTGTTTATATAATACTCTGTAACCCTTGTCGCTCTAAAAATGAGCCTTAATCTTATAAATTGGTTGACCCTTAGCCATAAACTTTTGTTCATACTCGGTCTCAACGTTACCCTGTACCTTGTCTTCATCAGCATGCAAGTCCAGCGTGTAATCTTCTGGTGTCCATCGCATGCCATAGTCCATAAAACTAACCATTGAATACTCAAATAAATGACGATTATCTGTTTTGAATTCAACTTCGCCATGTTCTGGCAAAACTGCTTCATAAGATTTCAAGAATGACTTATACGTTAATCGACGGGATTCATGACGCTTTTTTGGCCAAGGATCAGAAAAGTTCAAGTAAACTTTGCTAACTTCGCCTTTTTCAAAATAAGTCTCAACACCATTACCGTTACCATAAATATAACGCAAGTTTGGCAATGTTCCGACCTGATCAAAGCTCTTACGTGCTGCAATGGCAATCGCCGTCTCTTGAATTTCCATGCCAATATAATTAATTTCCGGATGTGCCAAGGCCATGCCAAGAATAAACTGACCCTTACCAGAACCAATCTCCAAATGTATTGGTTGTTCTTGGTCAAATAATGATTGCCACTGTCCAATTTGTGCTGTTGCACGATCTTGATCAATCACTATATCTGAATGCTCAGCCAGCCAATCGCTAGCCCAAGGTTTTGAGCGTAAATGCATAAAATCTCTCCGTTACTTTTTCATTTTTTTAATCATGTATGGAATATAACTTTTTTGTAGCGCAATAGTAACTACAATCAACAATACAAATAATAACAGTATCCGTTGTAAAGAGCCACTTGTCACGGCTACCGTAACAATCAACAACGTGCAAACAATGTAGTTCACCAATCTATGCACCTGAATAAATGCGCTCTGTTTCTGAGAATTGGTGATTGGCATCAAACGCGTCCAAATTTTCTTTTGCGTATCTGAAAATAGTGGCAATAACTGAAAATTAACAAGATATACTGTCAATGCACCAACTACAGCAACAAGCCAATCGGGTGCAGTCTGCAACACACCTACGATAATCATCCCCACAATTATTAATCTAAGAACCAAAGGCAATATTTCCGTGTCTCGCGCTAAACGTGTCCAATATAATCGCAACATTGCTGGTTTGTTCTTTATTAAACGTTGCAGACAAAAATCTAGGTAACGTCGTCTTTTAATTGATTTAGGTTGATTGGGGATTTCAGCAAAAAGTGCAAAAAAGTGCAATACTCTTTGCTTTTGTTGTTGTGCTTGTTGTGTTGCGATGGCCCAGTTGATTGCGAATGAGTTTGCCTTATGATTGCTGATATGAAAATAGTAAGCCGTTACTGCCATCAATACCAACCAAGCACTCATCAAAATATATACTTGCGTCTGGGTCAATATAAGGATAAATTCTAAGAAAATGCTAGGCAATAAAACACGGAAGAGAAGCCCCTCAGCTGTTGAATTTGCTTCAAATATCGTAATCGTTTGCACGCGTTGCTTCAAGAATAACTTATCTCGTTCAAATAGCAATAGAAGCAACTTATAACTAATTGCAAAAATCAGCAACGAACCAATTCGTAATAAACCACTGACATAAATTCGCAATAGAATTGGTATGATAGCACCGACAAAAACAGCTTGCCATACGCTGGCATATAGAATACTCAAATTTACAGAACGCGTCAAATATTTCTTGATAATTTCCGAGTCGTTTCCTAATAAGTAAAGCCTATCTGCTGGCTTGAAGTACGTAATTAAATCACCTATCTGTAGCCCTATCAGTAACCACGTAATGATGATTACTTGCCACCAATTAGAGCGCCAAAACATCATCGACTGCGGCGTACTGAGCAGTTCGCGATAAGCAAGCACAATACCACCCAAAGCAATAATCAAAAAAATCACAAAATGATCATTAAATAATAATCGCAGATATTTAGCACTTGTCCGCTGTTCGTCTCGAAAGCGCCGCCAAAATAAATCGCTAGCCTTCATTAGCTAACTCCTTTTGCATTAAATCAAACAAATCATCAAGATGATCAACTGTTAACTGATTTTCTTCTGCTAAAGCGGAAGGTGTGCCCACAAAACGTACTTTACCATCATGTAGAACAACGAACCTGTCCACAAATGTTGCCGCTGAAGCTAATAAATGAGTTGTCATCAAAATACTATTTCCAAGTTTTGCTTGTTCTTTCATCAAAGATACAACATCCCTTTGCGCTAATGTATCTAAGCCCAAAAAAGGCTCATCAACAATTAGCAATGGGGCGTTCAACATAAATGCAGACACAAGCATTACTTTTTGTCTCATCCCTTTCGAAAAATGGATTGGTAGCCAGTTTAACTTATCCTCTAATCTAAACATGGTTAATAATGACACAACACGTTCCCAAGTATTATCATCGTCTTTTTCATGCGCCGCTAGCATCAAATGTAAATGTTCACCCAACGTCAATTCGTCATACAATATTGGTTGTTCGGGAATATATGCAAGTTGTGATTTAAAAGCTGTCGGCTCTGATACTATATTAGTATCATTAAGAACTATTGATCCCATCTGAGGCTGTAGTTCTCCGATGATGTGATTAACCGTCGTTGATTTTCCAGCACCATTTAGACCAATTAAGGCAACGATTTCACCATTAGGCACGTCAAAAGAAATGTTTTTCAATATATTATTGCCTGCGTACCCGCCAGATATATTGTTAATTTTTAATCCCATACATTTATTATAGCAAGCATTACATGATATTTGTATGAAATCTATAAATATAGATAATGACCGTCTCTTTTCAATTTGTTTACTAAAAATAACACTTTATTTTTGTTATATAACCTTATTTGTTATAATGAAAGATAACAAGTAGAAACGGAGATTATTACATTGGATATTTTTGACAAAATTATTGCAGGTGAAATACCAAGTTATAAAGTTTATGAAGATGAAGATGTTCTCGCTTTTTTGGATATCTCACAAGTAACCCCTGGGCATACACTCGTTGTACCAAAGAAAAACGTTGATAATATTTTTGACTACGATGACGAAACCGCCAAAAAAGTTTTGTTGAAGTTGCCTGTCATTGCGCGCGCCATAAAAGCCAGTGACGACAAGATTACAGGTCTAAATGTCCAATCAAACAATGGTCCTTCTGCTGGTCAAACCGTTATCCATTCTCACTGGCACCTAATTCCTCGTTATGATGATGATAATCTAAATAGCGTGTTAGCACCAACTATTGATAACAGTGCTCATTTTTCAGCAGAACAGTACCAAGCCATTGCTGATAGTATTGCTTCGCAATTTTAAAACATCCGACGTAACGATGTTTGGGAGAAATAATATGAAATTATTTGATCAATTCAAAAATCTCATCACGAATATAAAAGAAATAACATCTTTGCTCAAACAACTCCAGTTACAACAGCATGAATTAACAGAACAATTAAAAGAGATACAGAGTGTTTCTGAGGACATTCAGTCAGACATCGAAAAAATGAATTTCAAAAATCAACCACATATTTCACGTATTAATGAAGCTACTGAGCATTTAAATACTGAATTATCTAAGTTTAAAGCGCATTAGATTCATTTATGGTAAAATACTTAGTATTGTATCTAGAAAAGGAAAGTATTATCACATGCGAAAATTTATTTGGGGGCTTCTCGTCGTTGTTTTTGTCGGCGGACTGGTCTTTCTTGGTTTTAACTCGTCAAAAACATTAATGACTTCAAAAGTTGGTAAAATTACTGAAAAGCAATTTTACGAAGATATCAAAACATCATCAGCTGGTCAGCAAGAATTTGCTAATATGGTTATTAATAAGGTCCTAGGGGCCGAATATGGCGACCAAGTTTCTGACACAGATGTACAAAACGCCTACGACGCACAAAAGGCACAGTATGGTTCATCGTTCAAGACTGTTTTGGCATCAAACAACACAACTGATGCCCAATTTAAAAAGAATATCAAAAATAATCTGATCATCAACGCTGCCATCAAGGCTAACTATAAGGTAACCGATAAGCAACTGAAAACTGCTTATACAAACTACCACTCAGACACGACGATTTCGATGATTACAGCCAAGAATGAAGCTAAGGCTAAAGAAGCAATTGCTGCATTGAAGAACGGTGATAACTGGAATACAGTGTACAAAAAGTATTCTACAGATAGTACTTATAAATCATCAAATGGTAAAATGCCAGCGTTTAATTCAACAAATACAAGCATCGACTCAGCCGTGCAAACTGCAGCATTCAAGCTCGATAAAGTTGGCGACTACTCAACGGAACCTGTAACTGGTACAAGTGGCAGTTACTATGTCATTAAATTGAATAAGAAAACAACAAAACCTTCAATGAGCAGTTTGCGTAGTACCTTATCAACTCAGATAGTGACTGACTTCATTAATGATTCAAGCAACACCAGTGAAATACAAGCCATTGTCGGAAAGATTTTGCGTAAAAACAATGTTAGTGTTAAAGACAGCGACTTGAAAACTGCTTTGAATACCTATCTAACGGCTGGTATTTCTTCTTCAAGTTCTTCAAGTTCTTCATCAAAATAACTGCTGAATCATTTATTGTCAATGATTGTGCAAAGAAAAACGATCTAATTGCTTAGATCGTTTTTTTATACCAATTTTTTTATGTAGGAGCCGTTGAATTGTCCAGTTCTCCTTTCTTCAATAATACGTAACTGATCATTAAGGCACCACTAGCAATGTAAAATAGATTATTCAACGGCATAAATTGACTCAGGTATGCACCAAGAATAGATCCAGCTAAACTACCAAGTGATTGTGCCGATAAACTCATACTAAAAACCGTACTCAATCGATTACTAGCTTTTGACAATAATACTTGTATCATTGGCGTCATACCAGCGTTAGCAATTCCAATTAAAAATCTTAGTCCTGCAAAAAACATTAAACTGGTGGTCATACCAAGCAAAGCATAAATTATTATTGCTGCAAGTTCACACAATTTAAGTATTTTTAAAGTACCAAAATGGCTACTCATTTTACCAACAAAGGTTGCAAATACAGCTGTTGCGACACCTGGCAAAGCAGAAACAATACCCGTCATGATAGTCAAATAATGCTCTGAAAATAACAAATCTTTAATCATCAAACTAACATAAGGAATTATGGCACTCTCTACAAACTGAATTAGCATGGTAGCACTGAGCAATATTAAGATTGGCACAGTCCAAACGCTTTCCTTTTTAGATGAGACTAACTTTTCGGTCGGACTTGTATTGATTTTCTGAAAGTTTTCCTGAATACCATAAAAACTGATGAAAGCTACGCATAACAAAATTATACCCGTAATAAAAAAAGTCATTCTAATGCTAAATATTGTAGCGAGTACGCCGCCAATTAGCGGGCCCATTAACCCACCAATAATATATCCGGTGGACAATTTACTAATCACTACGGATCGCTCCTCAAGTGGCGTTTCAGCAGCAATTAAGGCAATTACACTGGGTGTATAACCATCAAAAAGCCCTTGACAAAGACGGAGAATAATAATCTGCCAAATATTCGTCACACAACTCAATAAGATGATTACAATCCCCATCCCCGCCGCTGTGCGAAGCAGCATTGGTTTTCGCCCGTGTTGGTCTGCAATTTTACCCCAAATTGGTGAGACTAATATCACTACTAAATACGAAGCCGCATATGAAATACCGGCATAAAAACTAACTTGTGCCTGATTAAAATGACTAATTTGCATGATATAAAGAGCCAAAAAAGGCATGGCTTCACTAAATGCCATGCCCGCCATAAATGTTCCTATCCATGCTATCTTGAAATTTCTAATTCTTTGTTCACTTTTGATTTGCCCCACACTTCCACCTCTTAGCTGAGGCTTTTTTGATTGTTTAATTTAGCCACGGCAGCTTGAAACCTGTCCAAAGCTTCTTTTAGAATTGATAAATCCATTGCATAGGAAATTCGAATAAATCCTTCACCAAATTCAGTAAAAGCGGAGCCATGAACAACAGCCAAATCCACTGTCTCTATTAGAAACTTCACGAAGTCTAATGAAGTCATGCCAAACTTTTCAATATTTGCAAAGACATAAAATGTTCCCTCTGGTTTAATATAGCTAATACCAATTTCATCCAATCGTTTCAGAACATAGTCTCGCCTTTCTCTAAATATGGGCACGATCTCAGACGGGTTATCGCGATCCACTGTTAAAGCTGTCATTGCAGCTTCTTGAGAGATACTTGAGGCACAGCCAACATCGGTTTGATGGATTTTATATAATTCATGAATTAAACATTCTGGCCCTAATAAATAACCAATGCGCCAACCCGTCATACTGTGCGATTTAGATAAACCGTTTAATACTAAGGTTCTTTCCTTCATATCGGGCACACTTGCAATAGATGGTGCGAAATCTTGATCGTAAACTAAACGATTATACACATCATCTGTCAACACATATAAATCATGTCTCTTGATGACATTAGCTAATTCTACTAACTCTTGAGAAGATAAAACAACGCCACTCGGATTATTCGGATAATTGAGTATAACTAATTTACTTTTCTCACTAATGACCTCCTCTAATTGATTTGGTAATAGCCTAAAATTACTCGATCGTGTATCAACAACTACTGGAACACCCCCTGCTAAAGTAACGGCTTGCGTATAAGCAGTATAACCAGGTGAAACAAGGATGACTTCATCACCAGGATTCACTAATGCTCGGATTGCTAGGTCAATGCCTTCACTTGCACCAACTGTCACTAGTACCTCTGTAACAGGATTATAAGGTTCACTGTAAAATTCTTGCGCGTACTCAGTGATGATTCTTCTAAGTGCTAATATACCCATATTATCAGTATATTTTGTGTGATCTTGCTCAATCGCTTTAATGCCAGCTTGCTTGGTAGCAAATGGTGTTGGTAAATCAATTTCACCAACTGTCAGTTGAATGACCTCGTTTACCGGCTTTTTTATAAAATTAGAAACCAAACGGATACCTGACAGTCCTGTGTTATGAACATTTTTATTAATATTTTTTGTCATTAATGGCGTACCTTTCATCACCTAATTGTGCTAGTTTAATCTGTATATCGGCTTTTGGTTGTTAAAAAAATCAAGAACGCTTGCCACTACTTTTTCAGCAGTCAAGTATTCGGATTCTACTGTATTTGCACCAATATGTGGTGTAATCACAATTTGATCATGATTCAATAAAGGACTAGCTGTTTTTATGGTCTCATAACTTGTTGTGTCTAGACCTGCACCTGCTATTTTTCCAGTATTTATTGCCTCAACCAACGCCTCTTCATCTACTAAAGCAGCTCGTGCTGTATTAATTAGAATAGCGTTCGTTTTCATCTTTGAAAACGCTTCATGATTTAAAATACCACTTGTTTCTGGTGTAGCAGGAATATGTAACGATATGATATCTGATTGTGCTAGTAGTGTGTCATACGATACAAATTGACCATAAAGCGTTTCTCGCTTTGTTCGACTATAAACCAATACATGCGCCCCAAAACCATGCAATATTTTTTCTAAATTTTGCGCAATTTGACCATACCCGATGAGTCCTATTATTTTCCCAGATAAATTATGACCCATTAAACTTGCTGGATATGTTAATGCCTCACCTTTTTGCACGCTATTGGTTGCTTGGTTGACCTTACGCAAAACTGTTAATATCAAAGTAACAGCCAGTTCCGCAACAGCAATAGCATTTGCACCGGGTGTATTTGTCACCCACACACCGTGTTTGGTAGCTGATTCCACCGGAATGTTATCATATCCTACACCACGACGGGCGATTAATTTTAGATTTGGCAAGGCATCAAACCAATTCTTGTCAAATGCCATATCAGTCATAATAATGACCGCTGCATCAGAAGCTAAGGACAATAATTTTTTTTCATCATAATTCGGGCTATGCGATACATCATATCCTGCACTGGTAAATTTTTGAATAGCAACTTCGTGTAAATCACCTACAATGTGTATGCGTTTTTCTGACATATATAGTTCCTCAATTTTTCATAATACTTTTCCCAAAAATTCCTTTGTTCTGACATGCTGTGGTGCGCCAAATATCGCATTTGGAGATCCTTCTTCAACGACCACACCATCGGCCATAAAAATAACCTTATTAGCTATTTCTCTGGCAAAGCCCATTTCATGGGTCACTACGATCATGGTCATGCCCTGCTTAGCTAAATCCTTCATTACTTCAAGAACATCATCAACCATTTCTGGATCTAAGGCCGAAGTTTGCTCGTCAAACAATAAGTATTTAGGATGCATCGCAAGCGATCTCGCTATTCCTACACGTTGCTGCTGCCCACCAGACAAAGATTTAGGATAAGCATTCACTTTGTCAGATAAGCCGACTAATGCCAACAGTTTTTTGGCCTCTTCATTGGCCTCATCAACACTCAAGCGCTTCACGCGCTTAGGCGCTAATGTTATGTTTTCTAACACGGTTAAATTTGGGAACAAATTAAAATGTTGAAAAACCATTCCCATCTTGGCTTGAATACTAGAAATATCGTTATTCTCATCTGTTATATCTTCACCATCAACATGGATATACCCGCTTGTTGCAACATCTAAGTGATTGATGAGTCGCAGCAATGTTGATTTACCAGACCCTGATGGTCCAATGATAACAACGACTTCATTTTCTGGCACTTCTAAGTTAATATCTTTTAAAACATCATTGGTACCAAATTGTTTTGAAATGTGTTCTACTTTAATCATTTTGCGCCATTTTCCTTTCCCATAGTTTCATTAGTCGACTTGCTGACAAGGTCAAAATCAAATACAGTACGGCAACTGTGAGATATGGCGTCCAAACAACATAGTATTGTGCATTCATAGCTTGAGCCCAATACGTAATTTCTGGTGCGGATATTGCTGATACCAAAGATGAATCTTTGATTAAACTAATAAATTCGTTTCCTAATGCCGGTATCACTATCTTTATGGCTTGCGGCACTATGATAAAACGCATCGTATCAAATTGAGACAAACCCAATGTTCTAGCCGCCTCACGTTGCCCTTCAGAAATGGATTGAATACCTGAACGAAATGTTTCAGCAATGTAGGCCGCTGCATTCAGGGACAAGGACAGGGCACCGGCTATATATGGATTGGAATGTCCAAAAATTGCCGGTACGACACCAAAGTTGGTAATCAAAATTTGTACAAACAATGGTGTGCCACGAAACAAACCAATATAGGTTTTAAATATTCCAGAAATAACGGGGTTTTTCGACATACGGCCAAGTGCAATAATCAGTCCAAATATCGTTCCAAAAACTACCCCACAAAGGGAAAACAGCAAAGTGTATAGTAAACCATGCATGAAAAATGGGGCGTAATCTAAAATCATTTCATAACTAAAACTCATAGATCATCTCCTCATTGCTGTGACTTTATGACATCAAGTGATGGCTTACTACCAAACCACTTTTCATAAATTTTTGTATATTCGCCATTGTCAATTATTTTTTTCAAAGCAGCGTTATATGTTGAACGGTATTTTGAATTTTTAGTAAACATCAAACCAAAATATTCTGGTTCAAAGTTTTTATCGTCATAAATAACTTTTAATTTGTATGAGGGATTACTTGCCACATACTTTTTAACAGTGGTTTCGTCACCAATTGCAGCGTCTGCTTGCCCATGAACAACCTGTAAAAATGTTGTGCCGCCTTTGTCTTTGCTAATATTTGAACTATTCTTGCCAAGGATTGATTCAGCAGCTTCCTCTCCGGTTGAACCTAGCTGAACAGCAACTTTTTTATTCTTCAGATCAGTTGCATTTTTAATTACTGTGTCAGTTTTCTTAACAATGATTGCCTGTCGAGAAACAAAGTAAGGCTTTGAAAACGAATATGTTTTTTGACGATCTTTTGTAATTGTAATACCAGAAATAGCTGCATCAGCTGAACCAGAATTTAATTGTGTAAACATCGAGTCCCAACCAGTATTCTTAATCGTATACTGATAGCCCGCTTCTTTAGACAAAGATTTTAAGATATCTAAATCAAACCCAACAACCTTACCATTTTTTATGTATTCAAACGGGTTCCAGTTAGCATACGTTAATACTGATATTTTCTTTTCTGATTTACTTTTGGTGGTTGCTGAATGTCCCACCAATTTTGTTGTGCCTATGACAATCCCTACAATAACGACACCTAAGACAATATACACAATATTATTGTGTGACTTTTTTTGACGTGGAGCTACCATGTTTATTCACCTTCCTCTAACTCTATCTGAGATAATGCATACTCAAAGTCATGAATTAAGTCTGCTTCATCCTCAATACCGACACTAACACGCAGTAGTTGGTCAGTAATACCAATCTTTGCTTTCTCTTCTTCTGGCGTATCATAATGAGATGAAGAGACTGGATGTGATATTGTTGTTCGTATGCCTCCAAGGGTCATGGCATACTTCGTCAAGTTTAGCTCCTGTAAAAACTTATTAATTGTTTGACGATCGCCTTTTAATTCAAAACTCAACATGCCCCCATATTGGTTAGAAAATTGCGCTTCCGCTAAGTCATGTTGTGGATGGCTCTTTAAACCAGCGTAATAAACCTTGCTAATTAGCTGATGGTTTTCCAAAAATGTTGCTAATGACAAAGCATTACTTGATTGTTTTTTAACACGTAAGTCTAAGGTTCTGATACCACGTGTTGCTAACCATGAATCAAAAGGATCCCCTGTCGTACCCAGTAGCACCTGAAGGTTATAAATTTTTTCTATTATCTCAGCCTTAGCGCTAATTGATCCTAAGGTTACATCACCATGGCCATTTGCAAATTTAGTTAAACTATTAATCACAACATCTGCACCATCAGTTAGTGCGTGAAATAAAACTGGCGTCATAAAGGTGTTGTCAACAATAAGATAACTTTGGTGGCTATGCGCTAAATCTGCAATTGCCTTAATATTTGCAACTGTCATCATGGGATTGCTAACTGTTTCTGTATAAAGAATTCGAGTGTTCGCATTTATAACCGAAGCAACCTCATCTAGGTTTGTAATGTCAACAAAGTCAACTAAAATTCCGTATTTACTTAGTGTCTTAAGAAAATCAATTGATTCACCATACAGCGTTTTATCAGCCACAACGTGATCACCTGATGTCAAAAGTGCTAAGAGTGTTGTTGATATAGCAGACATACCTGTGTTCGTGATGACACTATTTTCTGATTGCTCCAAGTAGGTCATAAGTTCTGCAATCCCATCACGATTCGCATTATGGGACCTCGTATACGCATAACCTTTTCGATCATAAGTATTTTGCAGATCATCTAAATCTGCCACATTGTGAGCTGTTGACAAATATAAAGGCATCACTTCTGGATCACTGACACGATTGGGGTTAATTTTATTCCCTTTGTACAATATGTTTGTATTTTGTTCATTTTTGTATGTCATTACGACAATACCTCCCTTAAAATAAAAATAAAAATGCACTGATTTGTATCAAAGTTCGTATTTACGGATCCGCTATTTGATATTGCAGTCTACTCTACATACTTATCTATTTTATTTCATTAGTTAAATTGCCTTTTTAAAAATATAATTTGTACAAATTGCACAAATAACATCTCTTTTCAGGAACAAAAAACAGCATACCTAAGTTAGGTATACTGTTTTTAGAAAACTATTTACTCGCAATGTTTAAATAATCTTATCTTGGTTCCACTGAATAAATGCTATAATCGATTAACAACTTTTTTTGAAAGTGTGGTGCGTATGGAAATTAAGCAATTAGAATATTTTGTTACTGCCCATAACTGTGGCAGTTTGAGCAAAGCTGCCGCTAAACTGTTTACAACCCAACCCAATGTCAGCAGGGTCATCAAACTTTTTGAACAAGAGTTAGGCTCTCCTCTATTTGAACGAACTAGCAAAGGATTGAAACTAACAGCGTATGGCAAATCAATTTATAGTTATGCTGAAAATATTTTGAAAAACGTAAATTTGATTACTGATACAAATTCTATATCAAGTAATAATAATTTTTCCGTAGCAACCTATCCCAGTAATATCATGTCATGGCTGTTAGTTGAACTATACCAGAAAAACCCAGATATGATTCTTTCTCACCAACAAGGTACCGTTGAAGAAATAACGACTCAAGTTTCCCAAGGATTCTCTGAGCTAGGCATTCTATACGTTTCTCAAAACCAGTTAAAGGCTTTTCGACATATTATTTCTCACAAGAAACTAAAATTTATTGAGATTGAAAAAAGAGAGGCGTGTATTTATGTCGGACATAACAACCCTCTTTACAATAAAACCTCAATCTCGTTTGAAGAACTACTAAAATTAAAATTTGTCCGCGGATTAAATGATTTTTTTTCTATGGAACACCAATTGGAACAAGTTAATGTTGGTGGCTTCGCTACAGATACGCTACAACCAACTGTTTACACCAATAGCGAGCATCTTTTAACAAATATCATTTTAGAAACAGATGTCGTTGAGCTAGGTATTAATATGGTTTCTCCTAGCCATAAACAATATGATATCAAAAATTTAAAAATTGAAGGAGAAGATGCCTACTTAACATTTGGCTACGTGATCCAACAGGATCACAATCTCAGTCATAATGCGCAAGAACTACTAAAAAGTCTCGAAAAATTACTAAAGCCATAACAAAATGTTATGGCTTTTTACCTATAAACTGGTAATTGTTCTAAATAATTATATCAGGTATAGTGATTGTATATTAATCATTCGAAAAAGGCCACTTTTGAATGAAGCCATCATTATACTTTAAAACTTCAAATCAGCGATAACCCACACTCATGCAAAAATTCATCTGCCAGTAAATAAATATTATAATACAAATACTCTTTAAATCTAATTTGTCTACCCTTATTTAATTGTGACATGGATTGACTATATTATATGGAAGAAAAAAATATTTTTTGTTCAATGTCCTAATGTCCAACCACCGTCAATTGGTACTACTGTGCCATTAATATAGTCAGCTTGTGGGCTTGTCAAAAACATTGTTAAATCAGCGACTTCCTGTGGTGCAGCCCAGCGCTTTGCGGGGGTTTGATTGGCAACTTGTTGGGCCATACTAGCATCGCCAGCAAAATCTTTGGCATTCATTGGTGTTTTAATTGCTCCCGGCGCGATAGCATTAATATGTAATCCCTTTGAAGCATAATCAAAAGCCAACTGTTTGGTATATCCAATAATTGCATGTTTACTGGTTGTATATGCCGCCCCGCCCCCACCAGCAGTAAAGCCAGCTATAGACGCCATGTTAATAATATGTCCATATCCAGAGGCAATCATCTTGGGTAATACAGCATTCGATAAAATAAACATCGGTGTTAAGTTTGTATCCATCACCCGTTGCCAAGTCTCCAAGTCAATGGTTAAAGATGGCTGATAATCATCTAAGATTCCTGCTGTATTCAATAGAATGTCAATTGAAACATCACTAGTTATGTGTTCCACCAACATTTCTAGTTTTTTGTGTTGTCTAATGTCAATTTGATACGTATGCAAATGTTTGTGTGTGTACGTAATTTTTTCTTTGTCTAAAGCATACACTGTTGCTCCTTGAGACAAATAAGTTTTCAATTGCGAAAAACCGATGCCTGAAGCAGCACCGGTTAATAAAACATTTTTATTTGTATAATTTTGTTCAATCATTTGTCTAATTTAATAATCTTACTAAGTGCAAAAATCAAAATACCACCAACAATCAATGACACAATTTCTCCTGGCAAAACACTAATATAGTACGCCAACCATTGTGAAAAAAGACCGCCTGATGCGCCTGAAGGAAATGAACCACTGGCACCAATATTAAAGGCAAATGTAAACTCTGCTGCTAAAATACCCATTCCTAATGTAGAAACTACAAAAGAGCTAATTAAAATTTTTACCAGCGTGCTTGTTACTTTGCGAGTCAACAGATAAGTTACAGTGGTCATAATCAAGGTACCTGCGGTACCAAATATCCAATCAACCCAACCTAATGGCGAAATGAGATTGGCGATAAAAACGCCTAGCCCCAATGCCAAAATATATCGTTTATTCCATGCGGATAAGTGATTTAAGCCCTCAGATAAACGTAACTGAACTGGTCCAAATCCGATTGGTGCTATAACTAACGTAATTGCTGCATACAACGCAGCAACAATCGCTGTTAATGTGATATTTCTAGTGCGATTGCTTTGTCGCGCACTTACTGTTTTTTGCATAAATAGTATCTCCTAGTTTTTTTAAGCGGGATGGTTGATGAACCGCTATTATTAAGTCTCAGAACACAATCAATTAATTCGTACTCTCATCCATGAAATCCTTCAATTGTTTTGAACGACTTGGATGACGTAACTTTCGTAACGCTTTCGCTTCAATTTGACGAATACGTTCACGTGTTACACCAAATACACGGCCAACTTCTTCCAATGTACGTGTACGTCCGTCTTCTAATCCGAAGCGCAAACGCAAGACATTTTCTTCTCGATCAGTCAATGTATCCAAAACAGATTCCAATTGTTCCCTGAGCATTTCATATGCTGCAGAATCAGCTGGAGAAACTGCCTCATTATCTTCGATGAAATCACCCAAATGAGAATCATCTTCTTCACCAATAGGTGTTTCAAGAGATACTGGTTCTTGAGCAATTTTTAAGATTTCACGTACTTTGTCGGCCGTCAAATCCATTTCAGCACCGATTTCTTCCGGAAGAGGTTCACGTCCCAAATCTTGTAACAATTGACGCTGTATACGAATCAGCTTATTAATCGTTTCAACCATGTGGACTGGAATACGAATCGTACGCGCTTGATCGGCGATAGCACGTGTAATAGCCTGACGAATCCACCATGTAGCATACGTTGAGAACTTAAATCCTTTGGTATAATCGAACTTATCTACGGCTTTCATTAAGCCCATATTTCCTTCTTGGATTAAATCCAAGAATTGCATACCACGACCAACGTAACGCTTGGCAATCGAGACAACCAACCGCAAGTTGGCTTCTGCTAACTCTTGCTTGGCTTCGACGTCCCCATTTTCAATACGCTTAGCGATATCAATTTCTTCATTTCCCTTCAACAAATTGACACGGCCAATTTCTTTGAGGTACATACGCACTGGATCGTTAATTTTAATACCAGCTGGGGTTTCCTCGGCTTCTGCTAACTCTTGATCAGTGGGTTTGTTCTGCTTGGCCTTTAACACTTCTGGCGCTGGATCACCATTGTCATCAACAATTGCTATACCGGCATCTTCAACTTTTTCCATCAGACGTTCGATGTTTTCTTCATCTAAGTTAAAGGGCTCAGCTAAACGCTTTGAAAGTGCTGCATATGTTATTTGTTTTGCTGCTTTATACTCAGCAATTAACGCTTTGGTTGCCTTGTCGTACTCAGGATTTTTTAGTGGACCAGACTTTTTGGCTGATTTTGGCTTTGAAGCTTTTCCAGCTGCTGCCGCTTGTTCAGGAGTCTTTCCTTGTGCCAAAGCTAATAGTTCAGCCTTCTTTGCTCGACTATTATAAGCAATTTTTTGCTCATCAAGATAATCTTTAATATCTGAAATTTTACTTGAACTTGAAATAATTGTCATTTTTACTCCTATATTTTACAATGAGGCTATTTAATTAACATCGATTCGACTAATGTTGTCGTTTTTTTATGTTAATTAATTCAGTTGAAAGTTGAACTAGTTTGGCATCATCATGCTGTTGCTTAGCGATTTCAATTAGTTGTTTTAATTCCTGAACACGATTTGACACAGGTGCTTCTTCCATAATTATACGCAAATAATCTTGAACCGCATCATTTTCGACCTTTATATCGCCAAAACTGTGATCAATGGCCATAATTTTTTGATTCAAATTTGGCTTTTGTATAAAATCCATAAATTGAGCAATATCAAATGTCCCCAAATGATCTCGTTGATAAATTTCAGTCAGCATCATTAGCAATTGATACTCAGGATGAACAAAAGCAAATCCCGCTGTCGATTTAACACGTTCCAGCGTATACGGATCTTTAATCATTGCCATGATTAAGGCACGCTCTGCCAACTCAACCTTTGAAATTTTTTGATATCGATTAGGCTCAACTGGAAAACCAAATTCATATTCAGGGACCTTTGGGCTAAAGTCACTCGCAACATGAGATGATTGCGAAACTGATTGATGACTATTTTGCACTTTTACTGACTGCTTAGTTGGTTGTAGTTGTGCTTGTAATGCTTGCTTTGATGTACCAAAACTCATTTGCAATCCGAGTCAGCTGAATATCTTGTTCAACTGGCGTAGCTGTATATAATATTTGCATGACTTCATGCAAGAACGTTAGGTACTGCGCTTGATTACTTAGATTCTTACCATTTCTGGCTGCATTGACCAAAAACTCAATTGGTGTTAAAACGCTTTGATTTAGTGACTTTTTTAAAACTTGTAATCCGCGCTGTATTCGAACTTCATCCGGATCAAGCAAGTCAGGCAGATGGACAACACCGACTTCTATATCTTTAGCATTATTTTTAAAGAGCTCAATTGAACGCCTTGCAGCATTTTGCCCCGCTTCATCACTATCATAAACAAGAAGTATTCTTTTCGCAATACGTGAAAGCTGTCGGACATGATCAGGTGTTAGCGCGGTTCCCATGGTTGCAACGCCAACTTTTTCATCGGCCATGTGTGCTGAAATAACATCCATAAAGCCTTCAAAAATCATCGCCGTACCCGTTTGTCTAATGACATTTTTGGCTCGATCTAGATTATATAGAATACGCCCTTTAGTAAAAAATGGGCTTTCTGGACTGTTCATATATTTGATTGAATTTTCAGCGTCTAGCGATCGACCAGAAAAGCCAACAACTTGACCCCGTTCAGTTTTTATTGGCCAAACGATACGCCCTGAAAAACGATCACGCATGTCACCACTCACAGTATTCGTGATAAATAGCTCGGAAGCCATTAATATTTCATGAGATAAATTTTTCTCCTTCGCATAACTCAATAGAAGGTTATCGTCCGGAACAAAACCAATCCCAAATTCCTTAATAATCTCATCACTTAATTGCCTTTTATCATGAAGATAGGCTAGTGCCTGTTCACCAGAAACGGTGTTAAGCAATGTGTGTTGGTACAATCGTTGCGCATCAGTGTGTAGCTGATAGATTGCTTGTGTTGTGCCATCAATTTGATTACCATTATTCGCAGAAATACTTGAGTCAATTGGAATATCAACGCTTTCCGCTAATGATAAGATTGCCTCAGGATAGCTGTATCCTTCCTTTTCCATAATAAAGGAGAAAACGGAACCAGAGCGACCACATGAAAAGCAATTAAATACTTGCTTGTTTTCTTCAACAAATAAGGAAGGATGCCTGTCATCATGAAAAGGGCATGAGCCCGTCCATTGTCGGCCTTTTTTTACCAATTGTGTATATTGGCCGATAACATCAACGATATTTACTTTTGATCGCACATTATCAATAAAAACTTGCGGAATACGATTTGCCAATGGAACCACCTTTCAAACAATAAAAGTCGCAAACTATTTGGTTTGCGACTGAAATCATTCAACTGTTTTAATTATAATAGTTTAAACAAATCTTGTCAACCCCTGTTTTCGAGGCAGGAATACTTCTATACCAGTGTTTAAAGCTATTTTCATTTTAAGGTAATTAGGTATTATGTTAACTAAAAATTTTAAACCTTAAAAAATTCAAACATACGTTTGGATTTTTTAGGGTACTTACTTCTGTTGTCGTCGAACTTCACTTGGCAATGATCTGTAGTACTCTAAAAATATTTTAGTGCCTAATCTAATATTCGTTATACCACTATCTGTAAAAATTTTTCTAATACTTTTATTACTATTTACTATTTCAAAATATACATGTGCCAATCTGACAACGTAAATATAACGACCCAAAGAGATTCCTGATTTCTTTTTAAAAATTCGACTTAAATAATCTGCATTATAATTAAATTTTTCCGACAACGCTTTGACAGTTAATGTTTGTAAATAATTATTGTTGACATAGCCTATAACTTCTCCAAGCCTCTTATCATGTATGGAATCAATCAATATTCCCCGTTGCCTATATTTAGTAAATAGGTGAAAAAGTGTCCTCAAAAGAAGCTCATTAAATTTGAATCGATACCCAGGATATTTACTTTCGGAAACCTCAAACATTTCTTGGATCAGTGATACCACTTCGTGATATTCTTTGTCCTCGTAATTATTATGAATCGTGAACAAAATATTTTCTGGATTATCCCAATAGTGAGATATATATGTCACAGGAACTTGCAATACAATTGAGGAGTTGTTTGAATGAGAGGATGAGTGAAGGATACCGGAGCCAATAGCGATAAAATTTCCAGGATTTAAGACCGTTGTTTGCGATTCATAATTAAACGTAACAGAACCTTCCAAGACTAATACAATCTCAATATGTCGATGCCAATGAAGTGCCCTTGTCCCAGCAAGCTCATTAGATTTGAAAATTTTAACGTCCAAATCGGTATTATTCAAAACTAATTCATATTCACTATCTAAATCATTTTTCACTTTGTTTCACCTAGAATCGAGGTATTATTGAATTTTTTGCCATACTGGCAAGCTCAAAAAATCATATGTTTCTGAGAGCCATTGCCCTTGACTTTCAACATGAATGTCACGTCCATCAATTAGGTGGTGCCATTCACCTTCTGGCAGGTAGTAGTCGACTACGCCGCTTTCTTCCATGATTGGAGCGACTAAAATTTGTGATCCAAGCATGTATTGTCTATCTAATCCAGAACAATTGCTATCGTCAGGGAACTCCATATACATTGGTCTCATCAACGGAATGCCTTGGTTCACCGACTGTGCTGCTTGTTTGTATATATATGGCATTAAATCTTGTTTCATTTTAGAAAACTTACGTGTAACTTCAACTGCTTCTTCATCAAACAGCCAAGGTACTCTATACTGTATATTGCCATGATAACGCGAATGACTAGAAAGTAACCCAAATTGTGTCCACCGCTTATATATTGCTGGGCTAGCATTTTCTTCAAAACCACCAATATCGTGACTCCAAAAAGTAAATCCTGATGACATTAAGCTAAGACCACCTCTTAAAGTGTCCGCCATCGAGTGAAATTGGCTGAGATTATCCCCACCCCAGTGAACTGGGTATTGTTGACCACCAACTGTAGCAGACCTCGCAAAAACAACAGCTTCTCCATCGCCTTTTTCTTGCTTCAATAAATCAAAAACTGCTTTATTATAACGATACGTGTAAAAGTTATGTTCTCCTTCAGGGTTACCGCCATTATTATAAACAGCCCCATGCATCGGAATTCTCTCACCAAAGTCAGTTTTGAAACAATCAACTCCCATGTCAAGCAATTTTTTCAACAGGCTTTGATACCATTCAACTGCATCAGGATTTGTAAAATCAACAATAGCATTACCAGGCTGCCATAAGTCCCATTGCCAAACATTTCCATCTTCCTTTTTGATAAAATATCCATTCTCTTTTCCAATTTCAAATAATCTTGACTTTTGAGAAATATAAGGATTTATCCATACACACACTTTTAAACCTTTGTCATGGATCCTTTTTATCATACCGACTGGATCAGGGAACTTTTCAGCATCCCATTCAAAGTTACTCCATTCAAAGCCTTTCATCCAAAAACAATCAAAATGGAATACAGACAGCGGAATATCTCTTTCAGCCATTCCATCAATAAACTTCATAACTGTTTTTTCAGAATAATCAGTCGTAAAAGAAGTTGATAACCACAATCCAAATGTCCATTCTGGTGGCAAAGTTGAACCACCAGTTAATTTATTATACTTTCCAATAACCTCCTTGGGAGAATCGCCTGCAATGACATAGTACTCCAGGCTTTCCCCTCTCGTTGAAAAGCTAACCCTATCAACTACCTCTGTGGCTACTTCAAAACTTGTCGTTTGGCTCTCATTCACAAAAACACCATAGCATTTACCATTTTTTATATTCTTAATTCCCGGCTGAACAGCCAAATAAAATGGAATTGATTTGTAACTTTGATCTGAACCCGTCCCACCGTCTCGATTAATAATATCAATACTTTGCCCATTTTTTTCAAACGGTCCGAAGGTCTCCCCAAATCCATAAACTTTTGTTCCTGGTAAAAGGCTTAATTGCTCTCTCATGAAATGATCAGCCCAATTAATGTCGCTATCCTTGAACAGTGCCTGCGCTCCAGTAACAGTATTAGGATGCATAACTTTTCCTAACTCATGACCTGATAAGTCGTCAATAGAAGCTTGAGCTTTCAGTTCAGATGCTGTAATTTTTTCCCCTTTATACTTAAAGTCCATGCGAAAATTAGTATGTAAAGGAATCTCAATTTCTAATGATCCGCTTTTATATTTAATTGCGTCCGATGAGCGAGTGATTTTAGTTTTTACTGGTGTCTGCGCTAAATCATATAAAGGATTGCCATCCTGCTGATCAAAATGTTTGATTCTTACGCCTATAACATCGTGAGTTGGACTAAATAGCGAAATAGTCGAGTTACCCACATCTAACATATCGCTGCGAGTATTCAATCTCTGATAACTTGCGTAGACATTCAAATCTTTACGATTTTGACCTGAAATTTCTGTATCAGTGACTTCTGTATCGTAGGCTTCAATTGGAGAGTTAATGATATAATTATCTTTTCCTAACCAATACCCATCTGAAAACTTCATAATAATTCTCCTTACTTAATCATTCACCTTGCTCTAATTGATGTTTCATTCTTAAGTCTTTAGTCATTTTATTTTCAATCTTATCTACATTATTGAATAGTAGGACAACGCCTGATGCAATATAACCAAACATAGGGATCCATATAAATCCCATTCTTATAGCATTTAATGCCGACAAGCTTTGTGCTGAATCGGAAACATTCGACAAGGCAACGTATCCCCCAGCACTTAACACTGCTGAAAGAAGCATACTTCCTAATCCCATACCAAGCTTTGCACTGAATGAGCTGAATGATGTCACAAGCCCCTCGGCACGAACACCATTTTTCCACTCACCAAAGTCAACAGCATCTGATAACATTACTGCTATTAATGCTCCAACAAGACCATAGCTTATATAATAAATTAGCATTCCAAATAAAATCATTGGCACATTACCACCCATTTTGTCAGCAAAATGCAAAATTAATTGTGATAATGCGGTTCCAATCATTCCTAATAGCATTGTATTCCGTTTTCCAATTAATCTAGAAAAGAAAGGAACTAAGGCAGTAGATATTAAAGTTATAATCGTACCGGCAAGCACTGCGCTACCGAGTTCTTCATTATGGAGTACATATTTGAAATAATATGGCAAAGAACTTTGCCTAATAGCAAAACTCCCCCAGTATACAAAATTAATAAATATAATAATTGCCCAAGGATAGTTGCCTTTCAAAGCTTGCACTGATTCTCGTAAAGGAATTGCGCGATTAGAGTCTTTAGTGACAACACGTTCTCTGGTTCCCTTGAAGGCTGTCATCAAACAAACAACCGTCACCACTCCAAGCAGTAATGCCCATAAAAACCAACCTATTGCCGAAGTTGAAGGATTACGATTGCTTTTATCAAAAAAACTGGCGAATAAAGCAACTGCCGGTAGAGTCAATGGCAAGAATATTGCGGCACCTAAATTTCCAAAAAACTGTCTAATAGTCGACAGTGTTATCCGCTCCGTTGGGTTGCTTGTCATAGCCGGCAGGATAGATGTTACTGGGATATTAATTCCCGAATAAAGAATCTTAGATCCCAAATATGCAATATAAATCCACACAATTTTCCAAACCATCGGAATATTCGGAGCAGTAAATGACATTACACAAAACAAAGCAAACGGAATTGAAAACCATAGCCAATATGGTCTGGATTTTCCCCACCTCGTATGGGTCCTATCAATAAATTGTCCCCAAATAACTCCGTCAATAGAATCAATAATTGCTGAAACAGCGAATAATCCACCAACTACCGATGCTTTTATTCCCATTGTATCGGTACTAAAAACCATAAAATACGTTCCTACAATTTGAAATATAGTGTTACATCCGAAATCTGAAAGGGCATAGGATAATCTTTCAGACCAACTAACTTGTTTATTATTGTCCATATTAATCTCCTTGATTTACATCAAATAAATCTAAATATGTAAGCGCTTACTAATTAAGCATATTATAATTTTTATTTATTTCAACCTTACTAACCAAACAAATCAGATAACGTAACATGATATGTCGGAAACGTACATACTATATTAGTCATAATTAACATAATTTAAATTACTTGTGTAGCACTTCCAACTCGTTTCCTAATATTTATAACAACACATTCCCCCCAGCCCCCCCCTAATCATTAACTTGACAGGCGTGGTTGATACCACACCAGTAAAGTTAATTGGGGGTTCAAAAGGCTCCTTCCGTTTGCATCGCACCAAATTGTTCTGTTTGCTCTGTGCCGCTTTCACAATCGCATGATAAAGAGTCTGTAAGGCGCAAGCGCCAAACAGTCTCTACAAAGAAACACAAGGACGTGACAAGTTGCTGCGCAATCCTTGTGTTTCTTTGGTTATCATGCCAATTGTTACCCGTCACGACGCAACCAGCTCAATTGGAGCGATTGCCAACAGGAAAAAGTTTTGGAATGGAGAAAAAATAATGACAAAGCAATTCTATGATGACTTTAGCAAATTACCAATCGCCAAAATGGCACAATCAATCGCTGATATGACTTATTTATTTAATGAGACTAAAGTGCCGACTAGTCACTATAAAGCGCAATTAAGTAAAGGCTTTGAAGAAATGGTTGAAGCAAGCTTTAGTGTTTCATTAGTCAACACCATTTTCAACACTTTGCAAGCTTTGCAAAAAGAAAGCCCAAAGTTGTTTTACCAAGCTATGCTCTGCCTTGATACCAAAGTAAAGCCTAGCAGTATTACCCCCAGTCAATATCAAGCAATGGAATTTACTTGGTCACAATTTGAATTGAACAAAAAGAAAAATATCCTTGATAAGGACTTTATCCAAATGTTCAATCAAGTTGAAGAAAACGGACTCACCTATTACACGCAAAACCAACAGGAGATTAATGACAATGAATGATGAAGCAATTGAAAAAATAGCCCTACGTTACTTTTCATGGTCTGATGAACAACCTATGGGTGGCTCAGAAATACTGGTAAGCGAAAATCCAAGCAATAGTTCTGGCGAAATTGATTTATCAGATGATGAAGCATTGCGATTAAGTGCATTTATCATGCAAGAATTATCTGAGGGTAAACACGTTACCCTTAGAACCACCATTTAAGGAGAAAATTATGGCAATCGTCAACGTTAAATATATGGAAACATTGGTTAAAACAGTGGCAGTTAATGTCCCTGATACACTCACAGATGAACAGAAACTGACACAAGCTGTTGAAATTGGTAAAAGTCACTATTTTGATGAAAAAGTGATTTTAGGAGCAGATGATTTAGATTTACGTGAAATCAGTGCGGAGTACAAACAAGAGACAACGGACTACGAGGAATTTTAATCACAGATAGGAGTGTGTGCTTATGATTGCGCGCGAAGATGATGAGCGGTAAAAATCTTTTGCCGTGTTCCCCAGACCCGCAAGCGGGATCAAACACGCTACGCTAGTCCTGCCAAGCTCTTGGGTGCCACTTCGCTTTGAGTCAAACATTGTGCCACAACCAGTGACTTGTAAGCTGTGGTGATGATACCACAGCAACAAGCACTAGCACAGAATACAAGGGCTTCGTAAATTCGCTACGCTCACCCTTGTATTCTGCGCTGCTTGTGTCCCCATGTTCTTCGTCAAAACGAAATAACACACCAATCACAGGCAGGGCCGACAGGAAAAAGTTTCTGCCTGGTGCGTACATAATCAAGGAGAACTACTATGAATCGAATTACCAAAGTTATCACTACTATTGCCGCAACAATTATCAGTTTGGATATTTTATTAATGGTCATCAATGGCACGATGCTGTATGTCTTGCTCACCCTGGCTGGCTTTTCTTGGCTTTCAAGCAGTGTGCTTATAAAGCGACGCGTAGCTGGATTGATACTGGTCACCTGTCCCATAAGGAGAAAACTCATGTCAAAACTCACAACTAAATCATTGTCTACCACTACTGATGTTAACGGATTAGTCATTTTAGAAAGCAATGGCCAATATATCTATCCAGGTTTGGCACAAGCAATCTTTGACGATGCTATTTTTGGTCCGCGTATTTTAAAGCGACTGCAACGTCTTTTTGTTGACCACCCAGATGGTCTGAGTGAATCAGGTCATGACTGGTATTTTGGTTATCTGGTCTGTGCTTATACGCAAACGCATTTTGGTATTAAGAATCTATTGAACTATCCCTCAGTGACAAAGGAGCTTTTTTCACTTTGTCTCACACAACTCTCTGATTAGGAGGAACCTAGCATGTTAATCTTTTGTTTATGTTTATTAGCAATGTTTCTGTTTTGGCTAATTGGCCACATTTTAGGAACCTTACTTTATGTGTTAATCCTTATTTTTGGTCATCTTTTTAACTACTGGCACCTGTATTTACCAGTTTTTATCATTGCTTGCATCTGGCATCATATTGGCACCCTGAATATGATTGTTGTCATGCTATGTTTAGCAGCAATGGGATGGTCATATTTAGTCATGCTGATTCATTTTGGCAAGCAGAAGTGAACTCCAAGAAAAAGTGTGGCATACAGGTAACATTAATTCATTATCTGTTATAGTCTTCTTATGATAGAAATTATTAACATTTGAGTTTCACATTTTGAGCTTCTAGTAAGCCAGTCGCTCTTGCTTAATATACATGGTCAAAATGTGTTGGGTTGACTCTTCCTCGGTTTATTTTTATCACTAGACATTGTGTGGCTGTGTGATTGGAGCATTGATGAGTAGTTTATCTACTCGTCAATTAAACACATAAATACTTTGTCACTCACAAAAGGCGCTAACTTGCTTAAATTAAAAGTTAGCGCCTTTCTTTTGTAAACACAAAAGACTTAAACTATTTCTTGATGCATACTGTTCCATTGCCTATTGAACGTTAGACTTGATGAAATAAGATTAATACAGATTAGAGTTTAAATTTATCAAATAAATATCTTTATTTACTTGATTTGTGTCTATGATACCAAAAAATATTATTACCCCAAAGATTAGCACAAACCATCCAAATAGTTGATTTCTTGAAGGAAGTATAAAAAGCCTAGTTATACTGCGATTCCAGAAACAAGATGAATAGTCACTCTGCAAACGATTGCTGAATCAGTAATACTTTTACTTATTGTGTTTCCATTTAATTTTGATTGCTCCGAGGTAGCCTAAACTAGCATTTATCACCAATAAACCCTTAACAACATTTAATATTCTAAATATTGATATGATTCACTTAATGACCAAATACTTTTTATACGTTAATCCAGTTCAACTTCTTCATTCAATTTGTTAAACAAAACTATTTGGTTCTCAACTTGCAACCTCGTAACCAGCCATCCTCTCAAATAAGCCGAATTAATGAATTCTTCAATTCGATTGACACCATCAATTGCTTTTAATGTAACCACAACACCAAACCGAACTCCTTCACCATCTCGGGAAGCTAATCGTTCTGTCGTTTTCACACTCATTCCCCACTGCGGATTATGATTATTCAATATGCTTTTCACTTGTTTTCGTTGCGAATATTTTTCACCAATATGCTTCACGTTATCCCATTTTTGGAATAACTTTCGTGCGTTCTCCTCATAGAGATAATGTGGCTTCCCATCATCGACATTTTGATGATCGCTGTTGATTGGATCGATTGGATCCCCTTTAGCAACATCTTTAAGTCGTCCAAATTTTATATTTAGTTCCGTATTTGTATAGTCAACACCCTGTGATCTTGAAGTTTTTGGAAAATAAACCATCGTAGCCTTAGCAATATAGGGAAAGGCTGAGTCCTTAATGGGAACTGGAAAATTGTAATTATATGAATCATATTTTTCCGACACATCAGAAATCATAAATTTTATTTCATCTTCAGGTGTCTCTAGGACCTCACTGATACTGATTGGAACAATACCGTGACCAATTAAAGCAAGCTCATTGAAACTTTTATTTTGATTCCATCCAATAGCCGAATCTATAATCAAAGCCTTTGCAACTTCACGACTTAATCCCATAACATGAATCAAATAGGCTACTTTTCTTGAAATTAAAGGTGCAGCATATGAAGTACCAGTGACATCAGCCAAGCCCAACGGTTCTATGACCTTAATAAAATCTCCATTCCCTCCACCATAATATGAAACATCCGGTTTCGTGAAAAAAGACAAGACAATTCCCTGTCTCGAGTAATTGGCCGATTTTTTACTAAAGTCAACAGAATTTACGACTATGGAATTCAACGAATCAGCAGGAGCGCCAATTTTTTGGAGTTCTTTATGAACATTTACCTGATTTGTACCAGCAATAATAAATATGACATCATATTTGTATTGCAATTCGTCTAGGATTGATCCTTCAGCTGATATAAAATTATCCCTTATTTCGTCATTAGACCCCAGAGAAAGGTTCCACACTTTAATATCAGAGTTAGTCTCCAATATATGTGATATTTTACGAATGATTTCAAACGAGTTAAACCCTTTTGCAAGCGCAACACCGAAGTGCCTAACTTTAAAATGCCCACATCCATCATCTAAATTTGGGTTTAAATCCGGAGCCGCAACAATTAGTGAGCTTACACTTGTTCCATGTCTATAGTCAATCGGATTTTTAGAAATTTGATCTGAAATTTCATCATGAAATTCAACCCACTCTGAAAATAGTACTTTTGGGTCAAATAAGGTATCCAAAACTCCTATGGTAGGTTCATCCTTAGGAGATGGTAAATGGAAAAGTCCATCGTTAGATAATGGCATACTTTTATAAGGAGCCATTTGATTTATGTCCTTTACAGCCATGGAAACCAAATAAGGAGCTTTATCAAATAGAATTTTGACGTACTGTTCATCCAATAGTACCGTTGTCTTATTCATAATTCTATCACTTGAAATATGAATTCCCAGCTTCGATAGCATATTTTTTAGATCTAAGTTGACATCATATAATGTAACTATGGATGTTCCACTTATATTGTTAACTTGCATATCAACAAACAACTTCTCAATGAAACACGAATCTTTCAAAAAATGTTTAAATTCCGTTACTTTTACGGTGTACTGTGAAAAGTTAATCGTATCAAAAGCACTTCGATCCTCGAACTCCTCTTTAGATAAGCTTTCTCCCGCAATTTCATTTTCAAATATCTTGATAACTTCATTCAATTTTTCAATTGTCTTCTTAAGCACATCCATTGATACAAAATGAGTAATAATGTGTTTATTCTTTTGTTCATTGAAACGTGCCCCTACTACAGTTTCATTGGGTACATGCTTACCATTTTTAAAAAAAGCTGAAGCTCTATTGCTTTTGGCGACTAATTTATAATACTGAACGTTAATTAATGCACCATTAATGACATGTTCATTATTCCAAAAACTTTGTATTTTTTGTAACTCTGCGTACAAATTTTTTATATGAATTAGTTTTATAATCGCTCCGGTGGGTACATTCACACCCATTGGAATACCATTGCTTTTTCGCTGTTCAAAGCGTTTTCCTGTTAGAGTTAAAATTTCATTCATGCTTACTTTCCTCACTTAATTCGCGAGAGACACTACTTTTGGATACACCTGTAATAATTTCAATTTCACGTACCGTAAATCCTAATTTGTTTAACTGCTTGATACTTGGAATACGTCCATTGTGAAAGCTCTTTACTAGTCTTTTCAAGTAATCATACTGATCATTTTCATTACTAAACGCTAGTGAGGTTCGAATGATGTTTTTTAAGTCTGCCGGATAAGGCAACTTTTTTACAGTTGTTAATATTTTTTTAAATAATTTAATATCTCTTTTGGCAGTTTTGAATTGCTTAAGGTACTGGTTCAAAAACACCTCTGCTATTTCAACTAAATCTTCAGACGTATATCTATCAAAAGGCACAATTGCATCAAAACGTCTTGAGAGAGCTTTGTCGATGTTTTCGTATAGATTGGTAGTTCCGATTAAAATAATATTTGTACTCAATCGATCTAATAGTTTTAAGAATTCAGAAGTTAATCGTCCCATCTCGCGTATATCATTACTATTAATTCTGTCTAGTACAAGGGCATCAATTTCATCAAACAAAATAACAAAATTATTTGGATTTGGAATTTGATTAATTACGTCAAATAAACTAATTAAATTTTTCGCACTTTGACCCAACTTGCTGTCCATTAAACTACTAAAATTAACCATTAACAGTTCACGATTCAAGAGCCTGGCGACTTGCTTGACACTCTCTGTTTTGCCTGTACCAGGACTGCCAACGAAAAGAAATTTATGAATACCAACATTATGATTAACTGCGTTTATTATACCTTTAACATCATCTAATATTGGGGTAGGCAGTGGTAGTGATTTCGCGTCAATAGGAACAATTTGAAAGAACTCGTTTAAATTGGATTCTTGTGGAATAAAAGTATCTGCTTGTGAAATTAACCCCATAATATAAGAGGACAGTTGCTCTTCGCCAGAATTACTAAATTCTCGTGCAATCTCTAAAGACTGATTTTTAAAAGCTGTAGAATCATTTTCAAAATGATACCTAATTAAATCTAGAACGTCTTTTTTTTTCATAACTAATACCTCTACAAAAATTATACCATATTTGGGACAAAATGTTATATTTTGGGACAAAAATATAGAATAATTCAAATTATCAGGTACCTCATAAAGATATGTAATTTTATAAATAAAAATAAACTCTTTTTATTCAGTAATGTAAGATCACATTTGAAAATCAGTCATGTACCAGCCACTCCTTCAAAAAATACACTTAACTGTTAAAAATTTAATGGAATACCCGCAATTCCTTTTATTTTAAAAACTAAGCTCTTTGAATTGAGAGTATTCCAACATTAGCAATTGGTGTACATAAATAACTCCATTAAATAACAAAGTATAATATAATTACATTACCGACATCCAACCCACTTGACAATACTAGGAGATCTGATGGCAACGCATAATATTTATGAACTTGACGTGACACTCAAAGACTTTAAACCAACAATCACACGTACTCTGCTGATTAATGGTGAACGTACGCTTGCTTACCTAGCTTACACCCTGATTGCCTCTTTTGAACTTTACGGCAGTCACTTATTCGAATTTAATCAAGATTTGGATATTGGCAGACCAACTACGCTAACTTATGCTTTCCCAATTCCTGATAATTTGGAATCTTTTGTTGAAGAAGGTCATCAAAGCGTTCTTTCTACCAAAGTTAATTCGCTTTTGGGACACCCTGAATTAACTAAACAAACCAATTTCGTCTATGATTATGGTGATTATTGGGAATTTGATCTCAAGGTTAAATCAGTCCAAACACAAGATATTTCTCTGAAACAAATTCCCACTATTCTTGCAGGGCAAGGATTTGGCTTAATTGAGGATATCGGCGGTTTGGGTGGCTTACAAGAATACGCTACGGCTTATAAAGCAGGTAATCTAGATCGCTACCACGAATGGCTGGGTGATGATTTACCAGATATTGGTAGCTTTGATATTGAAATGGCCAATAAAAAACTAAAACCAGAAATCAGTCTTATTAAAGGGCAACACGAAGACATTGATTGGCTTTAACCATTATAAAAGAGCAACGCTAGTATTAATCGTTGCTCTTTTTGATTAATTATTTTATTTTCTCAAAACTTTTGTCATCTATTGTAATCACTTCCAACAACTTCTCCAGACCTGCATCAGTGACTTCAAACTTATCAGCCAACATTTCTTTTCGATTTTGGTCAAACGTCTTAGGTGTAAAACGTCCTGATAAAATACTGGTTATTTTTTGTGCCACAGATGGTGCTGGTAAGTGATGATATTGATCGCTTTTATCATTCACATATATTGCTAAGTAATCGTTAATTGTCATGATCTAATCCTTTATCTTCCCCTTGAGACATGATTTTCATATTCTTCTTGTTGTCGTTCCACAACCTCTTTGTGCTGATTTTCCATAAAGCGTCGCTCAGCAGTTAGCTCAGCTTGAACATCTTTTTGCCAAATTCTACTGATTTTATTAATTGTGCCGTTATTTTTCAAAATAAGAGGCTCTGATTTTCGATTTAAGGTAGGTAAATCGTTCATTGGATATCGTTGCTTATCCGCATCTTTTAAAGCCTCAGAAGACCATTTAGAGCTAGTTTTATCTTTATGAGGTTTTTGCGACTTTATTCGTTCAAATATTGGTGCTAACTGCTGATCAATCGTCTCTGGCTCATCTATGCCATTCAAATGTCGATACAATTGATTAGCTAAGCGCTTTTTTAGTTCTACCTCTTTATTTTCAGACCATTTACGTTGCCCTTTCCTCATCACACCTTGATCTTCGATATTAATATCGTCGTATTTTTTGGCCAACGAGGTAAACCTATTGTAAGCGTTTTCTTCATTGTTTTGCAAGACTTTATCGATTAAATCATTAGTTAACAGATTAGCTTTAGCCATCCTACCTCTACCACTGGTCAAAGGTGTATTACCAACTTGCCATTTACCGTGCATCTCTTGCGGTAAAGCCTGATAAATTTGTTTGATTTGTTTGGCATATTGATCACTGACTAAATGTTGGTCTGTACTGGCAATAATTTCTGCCTTACAGGAGGCAACGCCTTTCAATATTTCTTGCCGCTTGTTAACCTCTGATTCAGACATTAACTGACTGCGAAATTGTCATTTAGCCTCCTCAATGTTCGTTAATGGTATGACACCAACTTGCTGTCCTTTATATGGTCCAGTTTGTTTTAACATTTCAGGGCGAGTTTCAGGACTGACTTTGGCAAACCATAGATGCATATTTAAATGGTCCGTATCTTGATGAATGACCCCAAACCATGCCACATCCTCTGGGGTCTCTCCTAAGGGCAAACTAAACCCCTGGTTAATTAGCTTTTTGGCAACGACTTGCTCTGCACGTTTTAATTTGTTTTGATCTAATATCCCTGTTTCAGGGTCATAGAGTTTATTCTTCACTAACCAATCCCCTCTGATAGAAAAAGCTAACTCATACATGTTATTGCCATTTTGTTGTGCTTCATCCAGGCGTTTTTTTAAGTTTGAAACGTCATGATTATCATAATTTAGCTTGTCATGACTAAATACTGGTTGATTTTCAGTAACTGCAGTTGAACGTGTTGCATAGCCATGCCTACGACTACCTTCAAATTGTTCTGACAACGTTATCACATCCTCTATTGTACCGTTATTAGCTTCACTAGTTTTAACCTTGCCATTTTGGTCTTTAAGGGAGTAATCAACTAACTCGCTATACTGCCAACCATTCTCGTTAGCGACATTTGCCGTGACAAAATGGGCCGGCAGATTCACCATAGCTGTCTTCTTTTCGCCCATTGTAAATGCGCCTAATTTACCAGTCTTCACCATTCTCAAGTGCCTCCTGAATTTCTTCTAGAGATGAAAAATCTTGTTTATATTTTTTAATTAAATCAAAGCCATGTTTAACTGATATCTGTAAGATATAGTCAATATTGTTATACGACATTTCATAATTATTTTTTAAGACCAAAGCCATCTGAGCTGTATAGTAATTTGTTTTGTCCCGTTCATATTGACTATCCGCCATCTCATTAGCTTGCGCTGGATGATGCCAATTAAACTCATCAAGCTGCTGTATATATTTTGCCAGTTTAATTTTTCTTTGTTTTTGTTCCTTAATCGTCATCTACTTTCCCTCCTGCTTGATGATATTTTTTGATCAGTTGCTTATCTCGGCTACGAATCTTTTTATATTCTTCATAGGACTGTGCTAGCTCATTGTTTGGATTGAGTTCTGTTGGTGCGCCAAATTGTTGAAATTCTGTCGGATTGATTGGATTAATGGCGTATTTGACAAAACCATTATCTAAATTAATACCTTCTGGTATGTACTCTAATTGCCTCTGTTGCATGGTTAACAGAAAGCCTAGTAACGTCTCGATATTTCTAAGCTGTGTGTCACGTTTTTTGTCCGCCTTAGATGGGCCAGTGTAATTGACCTTCTGGGCCAGATCACTATAATTCAAGTTTGCATTACTGGGATTTAATGCAATGTTTTCTACGAAAAAGTGCAAGGTAAATTTATAGATGCCGCCTTTTGAAAGTTGTCCATTTAAAGCAGCTGGGTGACGTTGTACCCAATGACTCATCTGCTGGAAATACCACTCTTCTTCGCGTGAATTTCTGATATTGATTGCTTTGGATTGTATGTTAAATACCTGTTCATCAACATCCATTTCTTGAATCACTTTGTCAATAAAATCTAATTCTGATTTCACGTCAAGCGGAATATCTTCGGGTAAATAGGTATCATAAGCTTTTAGTAAATAGTTCTTACGCTTCAACAATGTTTTCATGTGCTGTGCTCTGATTTCGACGGTGTCTTTCATAATTGATGTTCTTCCTCTCAAAATAAATAACGATATTGTCCAACTATAATGAGTAGCTCGAGCAAAGTGATGACAATGAGTCGTCTACTAGCATTTGGTTTAATTAATTTGTCTTGAATGCGCCAAACCTTGATACCATAAATCGCATCCATACCCAGATGAATAATGAGAACGAAAGGCATCACTAAGATACCATTTGGAATATTAAACTTTTTAAAAAAACAAGCATAGAGCAGTATCAACACAAAACTACCAATAGTACTTTGTATAATGATCAATAGTTTTATTTTTCTTCTATCGTCAGATATTTTTTTATTTTGCATCATTAGCTTCTTTCTCGGCCGAACCGTTTAAATAATTTATTTTCCACCCATCCTTAACATTGAAAACGTAGACATTAAATTTTAAAGTCCCATCATTTGACTGTGCCATCATGTGAACACCACGAGGGACTAACTCAACATTTTTGTACATGGGTGTGACTTGATAACGAACATAGTTATTCATTGACTGATGCAAGTAATCGGCAATTTCTGTTTCGAAAGCCACCATACTTTTAGCATTGACACGGCTATCCGCATTCAATTGTCGCGTGCCTGTGATTAGATTTTTGGCTTCGTTGTTTAGACCAGTAAATTGATACCCAATCAAATGACTACGGTTGTATAGCCATTCTGTGTTATTCGTCCCAGTTTTAATGGCATGGTATCCCGGCGTTTTAATTGTTAACCGTTCACGCGCTTGATACTTTTGAGAGGGTGGCATCAATTTTTGGTTAAGCAATCCATTAGCAACCTGTGGTCTCCCCAACCAATCGAGTGACGAAAGTTTTTGCCAACCACCCTGTTTAATTTGCAAATCATTTTGATTAAATGTTGGTTGATTATGATTGACCTCGACAACGGTTTGACCAGTATATTTCAAATTAACTAGTTCATCATTTTGTGTCTGTGAGCTATTTTGTTTATCAATATTAATCAGTTGTGAGTGAGAACCTATTGAGACTATTTTTTGCAAAATCGACACACGGTTTAAATACACAACGCCTATCAAGATAACAATAACTAATAAAATTATTCTCGCAAATCTACCACGTTTATAATTTTTCATCTGAACTCCTTTTGTTTATTCAAACTCATCAAAGTTAATCGAGTGCGGCAAATTTTTTTCCTGAGGGCGAGCGTTGTTTTGTATTTGCTCAATATCATCTACCAATGGTGGTAAATAAAAATCTAAACGTGAAATAATTTTTTTTAGCTAACTCTCCAAAGACAAGCGTGTTGTCATTATGAGCTCGGATCAAATTATTGTTTGCATCAATCAGCTCATCAATATCCGCATCCAACTTTTTTGAAGCATCCATTCTTTCCAATCGTTGCGCATAGACTTCAATTTGCTCACGAATTAATTGGCTGCCTGTCACATTTTCTTGTTTTGCATGTGCCTCAATAATTTTTAAAGAGTGTTCATCAATATATTTAATTGTCTTCGTTACATTTCCCATGCAGCCTCCCATATTTATTTAGTGAACTGGGAACAGGTTAAGGGGAAAGGAAAACCTGATAGGTTTTAATCCCGCCGTGCGGGCCTTTCAAAGGTTTACCAAACCCTTAGGGTGTAAAGGCATTTCTTTACGCCTGTTTCACTATTTCTTTACGCTCAACTCGGATAAAAAATAGCCCTTTTTTGAGCTTTTTTTCATGCTTGTATTTTTACAAATCAGTTGGTTTTGGCAACAACGACTTGCCATCTTCAACTTGCTTTTTTATCTTCTGATATTGACTAATATTTGTCTTGGCACGTTGGATATTATTCTGCGCATCACTAACTTGCGTCCGTATTTGAGTAATAGCATCGCGTGCATTATTAATGCTCGTTTGTGTATCTGAGTCATCAGATTGTGCGAGTATTTTTTGGTACTTTTTGATTGAAGACTGTTGTTGATCAATTGCTTTTTGATATTCAACAATTGCGTTCGTATTCTTTGAAATCAGTTTTTGTTGTGCCGAAATTTTGTCATTACTTTCGTTAACTTCTAGTTCTTTTTGAGTGGCAAATGTTAGTGTATTTGACTTAGAAACTTTGTCACGATTGATGATGAATTTGCCATTTGCGGTATTACTATTTGCAGTAGTTTTCTTTGCATTTGAACTATCGGCAACTACGCTACTTGGTGCTTCGACTGTCGCCGTGTTGATACTTTTATCATGAGCTGTTAGTGTTACAGCATTGAAGTTATGACTCAAGTTTTTAAATTGAACCACGACTGTATTATTCGAAGTTGGTACGACACGACCAGTGACTTGATTACCACCATGATCAGTCATGGCAGTAAATTTAATTTTGCTAATATCGACCAAGTCTTGGTCAGAAACCGATCCGTCAGAGATTGTATAATGCAGTTCCAACACGCCATTATTTTTATTAAAAACACTTTTTGTTAGACTCGCTGTTTTGTTCAAAGTGCCAAATGAAACAGGTGTATTTAACTCCGTACTAGGCAAATTTGAAGGTCGAGGTGTGATGCTAACCAGCACAGTTGCACCGAAGGCTATCATCACAAATATCGAGAAAATACCAATCAAATTACGACGTTGATGTTCTAAAAACCAGGTACCAAAGCGACTAAATCTTTGAAAGACATTTCTAAATTTATCAGTTATAGTGATTATTGCGCTCATGGTCCTCACCCCTCTACGTACTCAAATGCGTTGCTACTAAAGTCCGGGTATGGCGGTAAATCATTATCAGTCTCAGTATGTTGTTCACTTTGATTTTTAGATGAAGGATTAGATTTGTAGATACGGAATTTCGTGACTTGGTTTTGCATGGCATAAACTTTTTGACCTTTTTTTTTATCAGTGTAGTTATGATTACGCATGACAAACTCCACCTCAACGACCTGACCTATATCAGTCACATAATCAAGAATCAATTCAGCTGTTTTGTTAAAAGCAACATAATCAATGTAAGTGGCTTTGCCATCTTTTAAATCATTCATTGCTAATTTGAAGTAGGCAATTTTGGTTTCCTTTTCACCCCTTACGGTGAAGTTTACATCACGAACTAAACGTCCTACGTGGTGATTAATTTGCATAATAATTGTTCCTCTTCTGTCTTAATATTTTCAAAATTGGCTCAGCTCGTGTTGCTAAATAATCCCGTATAGACGTTGACAAAATAAATACTTCCGTATCACATTGAATCTGTTTACTTGTTAAATCTTTGTCGATTGTACAACCAACATAATGGTTGCCTGCTGAGTCGGTAAATAGCTTTCCTTTGATTCTCATGCTCCCTTCACCATGCCAATAGGAAACCAATTTTTTGTCCAAATCAATATGATCACCACATACTTTCTGAACTCTAATAACGTAGTATTTTTTGCCAGCCATCCTCTTTTGAGCTTTCTTTTTAAGCGTATTTGATTTCGTCATGTTGATACTCCCGTGGCTTAGCTACCTGATGAAACGGTAAACGATAATTTCTCATCAATCTTTGAATCATCTTAAATGATTGATAAGAGGTACGGTATAATCTCACTGCACCTTCACTTTGTAATTCATGGTTTTCAATTGCTTTAATCACTTGTCGGCTTAGTTCTCCTGACGAGTTAGCCACAAAAAGAATATCAGCATTGAAAAAGTCTACTGCAATAAAAATGTTATATTGGTTTGCCATTTTGCCTCTCCCCTCTCAATTTAAAGTTAGAACCTTGATACTGATTGATTTGTTGTAACAGCGATCTTCAAACGATTTTCAAGTCCCTTAGCAAAATAATTACCGTATTGGTTAATACCAACCAAGTGGTCTCGCATATACTCCAATTGCTTACCACCAATCTTTAACAAAAATAATTTGATACTGTCATCACCTTGCAACTGCTTTTGTAGTGTCAAAACAGAATTATTTTTTTCAAGCTCACTTGTTAAAAATTTATAACCCTGATCAAGTGCAGTAACAACCACTTGTGCTTGCTCAGGTTCATTCAGCAGCAAATCAGGAATTAATGTTTGGACTACTACCCTTAAGGCCGGATTGTTCTGAATTGTGTTCCCGATAACCACCAAAGTTTGTTGAGAATCATTTGAACTCTTAATATTATTTGTTTCATCCTCATCCAAAGAATCTGTTTCAGTATTACTAAACTCAGTCTTACTTAAATCAGTATTATTAGTGTCGTAATTTGCGACTTCTTGAAGTCTCGTTTTACGACTTCTGGTATTCGCATTTTGAGACTTCCGGAAGTCGCATTTTGCGACTACCTTGGTATCACTGATATCCAAGTTGTTTTCTGTGACCTTTCTAACTTCCAAGTTCCCAACATAGATACGATTTGGATTATTAAATCCCTGCCGTTCTTCTTCTAAAAGACCAAATTCATGTAACTCCTTTTTGATGCGAATTACTTTATCTTTCCCAACATTAAGATCTTCGGCTAATTTCTCATTAGGATAATACAGATAAACATCACCTTTAGAATCAATCCATTCGTTTGAAATTGACAAATTAAACCGATTGCGTAAAAGGCTGTAAGTCAATTTAGATTCTGGCTTCATTTTTTTATAATAATCATCTTCAATTAATGCTTTAGAAAACATAATAAACCGCTCGCTGGTAACTACTTGGTTTAATTTAGTTCTTTCCATGTTCTTCCCCCTTACTCTTGACACTCATTAATAATCCTCAACAATTCAATTTCGGAAATATCCAAGACTCTAGCTACTTTAGAAATTTCGTCCCCGTATATTTTGACTGTTCCCCGCTCAATTCTGGATAAACGGCTTCTATCAATTTTCATTAAATCGGCTGCTTCATTTTGTCCCATTCTTTTAGCCAATCTTTTCTGGATCAAAAAATCACCTAATTTCATAATTGCTCTCTCCAATCAAATATGAGTTACTTTTACTACTCTTTTTCTGGTACAATATACTTTCAATAAAAATCATGAAATTATTTGACGCTTATTTTGGTCAAAAAAAAAGCATCCTACTCTAAGAGTAGAAATACTATCATATCAATCATTTAAACGTTATTTTAAAGTAATATTCTATTTCATAATAGAATGTACAACTAAAAAGGTTTCTCTTTCTAAACAGAGAAACCTTTAAAATTTATTTAGGTTTGACTAGTTCATCATATCGTTCAACAATCACACTAACATTTTGTTGTCCTCTATAAATGGCATAACCAATGATAAAAACAATTAAAATATTGATTGTGCCTAAAACTAATCCTGTACCAAATAACCAAACATTTCGATGGACAAAGAAATAAGTAAGAAGAATGCTTAGACCAACAATCATTGAGAAAAAGGATTGCCAATGTTGAAGATTTTTAATCATTTTCTGCTGATAAGAGATTTCACTCTGATATCCCTTGTCCAAATTTTGTATGCTCTTTGCCATAATAAATACCTTCTTTATGCCTTAATAACTTAATCCAGGATTGAAGAATCCAACTAGCACGCCGATCAAAGCAACAACCACCAAAATGAGCATAACCCGAATAGGTGAAATGTTTTTCTTAGCCATTAACCACCAACAAAATACAATAAACAAAGCGGTCAATAATCCTGGATACACCGAGTCTAATTTGTCTTGCAAAACTAAGTACGCTTTTCCAGATGAATTTGTTAATTTAAAGGACGTTTTTACGGTCACCCAAGTGGCAGCGACGCCACCGACAACCATACCGCCGACAGTTGCAATCGCTTTACGAATCGCTTTTCCTTGAGCGCCAACTAAAATTCCTACCGCCTTATCTCCTAATTCATAACCTTTGAAGTAGGCAAAACGCATACCGAAGTATCCAAGTAAGTTCCAAACGATAATATAAAATATTGCACCAAGCGGTGATCCACCGTCGGACATCCCCAAAGCAATTCCAAGAATAACTGGGATCAATGTGCCGACAACTAGTGAGTCCCCAATTCCTGCAATTGGCCCCATTAAACCGGCTCGTAAACCATTGATTGTTGTATCATCAACATTGCCATGATTGGCTCTTGCCTCTTCCAAACTAGCCGTAACACCGACTATAACAGTACCTAACTGTGGCTCTGTATTGAAAAAAGCCGTGTAGGTTTTCATTGCCTTTTCTTGATCTTCCTTGTTGTCATACAATTCTTCCACAATAGGCAACATTGAAGTCAAATAACCAAATGTCTGCATGTGTTCTTGAGAGAACGCTGTAAGATGGCCATAAAACCAGTAATGAAACGACTTGTTTAAAGTCTTACGAGAAATTTTCTTTTTTTCTAAGTTATCCATCTTAAATATCCTCGTCTTCCTCATCATCGTCGGTCACATCAGTATTTGATCCCGGAGACGCAACTTGTCGATTGGTGCTAATTGCCATGTCTAACTTGTATGAAATCATGGCGAAAATTAATGAAACCACTGTCACTGAGACCAAGTTCAAACCTAGAGAAGCAGCAAATGTAAAGCCTACGAAAAACGGAATGAAATCAAGTGGACTATCTACTATTTGCTTCAACAAAATTGCGATACCTACACAGGGGAGTAAGGCACCAACTGTGAACAAGGTTTTCATTGGAATACCATCCATTGGTAATGCTGTCTTCAATGCAGTAACAGCACTAGACCCAAAATGTGTCATGAATAGTGTTGGAATAAATGAGAAGAAAAAGTGTGAGATCCATGGTAGTCCCCAATCCACAACATACAATTTCTTAAATTGCCCTTTTTCAACTGCTCGCCATCCAATGTGTTGCCAAACCAAGTTCATAGTTGCTGTTCCGTAGAACAACACCGTTCCAACAGTTCCGACTAATGTACCCATTGATTTAGCTAAATCAGCAGCATTTCCTGATGTTGCTACTAATCCTTGAGCATGAATAGCAACCATTGCTAATGGTATACCGATGTAAGAGACCGCTCGAAGATCCGCCGAAACAGTGCCTCCAGGGGTAACCAACGCGATATAGACTAACTGCATCGCTACACCAGCAGCAATACCTGTTTTAAGATCTCCCAAAACCAATCCACAGACTAAGCCACCCACTAACGGACGCCCCAGTGTATAATTTCCAATTGTGGATCCTGCCATACCTGGCATGGAAGACAAACTTGCAAAAATACCTAAAATACTTGCTTGCACCCAACTAATTGTCATATTTCTAACCTCTTTTTATGTTAGACTACAGATTAAATTTTCCTCTGAAGGCATCCCAATAGCCAATTGATACATCTGGCAACAATTGAAACTTAACTTGGTACCCTTTCGCTTGAATATCATCAAATGCTCTAGCTTCCTCAGACGTAATAGACTGATTATTTCCTAATTTCACTGCGTCAGGCCGATCATTGGCTGGACCAACAATCACCGTTTTTACATCATCAGGCTTGAACCCAAAATCAACCAAAATTTTTTTCATATCCTGTGGTGTTTTCGTAATTAGAAAATATTGTCGATCAGAATCCAAAACTTGTTGTGCTTTTTCTTTAAAGTGGTCTAGTGTCCAAACAAACGTTTTCTTTTCTGAGGCACTTTTGAATGCATCCTTTAGAATAGGATTTGTGGCTGCTGCATCATTAACTGCTATCAAGCCATCACAAGGATATTCTTTAGCCCAGCGGGTCACGGTCTGTCCGTGAATAATTCTATCATCAATACGTACAAATGAAATACTCATAATTACTTCGTCCTTTCAAATCTCATCATCGTCCTCTGGATCATCATTCATCTCAAATTGTTTCAAAGCAGAGGCTCCTTCACGTAATACACTGCTAATTAGTTCGTCTTTACTGGAACTGTCTTTCAAGATAGCAGCATTGAGTGCCATTGGGAAATTCATCCCACCAAGAACAATTGTACTTTCTAACCTATTTTCTTGATTCAATACGTTTACAACGGTAGTCAGTGGACTACCGCCGATGATGTCCCCTAGAATAAGCAATTCTGAATTTTGTTCAAGTGTTGATAATAAAGATTTGAAACGATTTTCAAAATGATCTGTATCTTCACCTGATTGGAGCCCTATTGCTTTCACAGTTTTAATACCATCACCAACAAACATTCCCAGAGCGTCCTTGAGCCCCTCTGAGAACTGGCCGTGGCTAACCAAAATAAGATAGTTCATTCTTTTCTCCTATCTTTCATAAACGGAATGTTGTTTCATTTGTTACTATGAAACCCTTTGTCAGGTATTATGTAAGCGCTTGCATAACCTAAATCTTATTCTACTCTTACTATCGATAAAATACAATAATAAATAACAATATTATATGAAGTCTCTCATAACTAAAAAACCATAGCTCTTTGCTATGGTTCGTCATGTATTTCCTTTAAAGATGTAGACATCTCAAGTATTTTCTTTCTGATGTTTTCCACAAATAACAGCGTTTCATCATCAATGCCATTTTCAAAGGTCCAGTTAAGCGTGTCAAAGACAATACTAGCGCCAAATTTTGCAATCAATTCGTTATACTTCAAAGATGATTTTTCACTGAGATACCTCAGCCAATGCTGATATAATGTATCCTCAAATTTTTGTTTTAAATTAAATTTCGGTTCATTGATTGTAAATAAAGCTCGAATAATCTGTTTGTTGTTGACTAATTCATTGTAGAAATGTGTAATCGTTTCTTCAAATTGCCCAGAAATCAACCCCTCAATCCTTTTATCCACAATTTTTTCAAATACTGAAAACTGTGTTTCGACAAGCTGATTTAAGAGGTCATATTTATCTAAATAGTGCAGATAAAATGTTGATCGGCTTGTCATAGCTTGCTTACAAATTTCTTCCACAGTTATTGATTTGAAATTTCGTTCATTCAACAAGGTAACAAAGGCCATCTCAATGTTTTTCTTCGTCTTTATTTTTCTAATATCCGCCATACAAAATAATCCTTTTCTGTCCATAACTAGACAGGTCAAATCATATCGTCCATTTATGGACATTACTAACATCAACTGATAATTGTTTGACCTTATTTTATTAATTATAATGAGTTTAACAAATAAAGAAAGAGGTACTAATATGTTTTATGAATATATCAAAAATAATCCACAATGGAATTTGCAAATAAATCGTCAACTTGAAGGAATCAAAGAAAGTTCAAAAGTGAAAGATGATTTAAAAATAATCATACCTAAACTAACAAATGACGCTTCTTGGTACAAAACTTGGTTCTCATTCGGTGAATTACGCGAAAAAGAAGAAGATCATGCTCTCGCTTGCGCTTATTTTGGCCTTGCCCAGTTTTACTTAAACCAAGATGACGAAAATAAGCAGACAGTTGTTCACCGATACTTAAATAATTTTTACCGTGCACATACTGAAATTGATTATGAAAGTTATCAAGTACCCTATCAAAAAACATTTTTGCCTGCCATAAAGGTCAATATAAATCCCACAGCCACTAAAACTTTGATTATCATCAACGGTTTTGATAGTTTTATGGAAGAAATATTAGTTGCGGTCAATTTCTTTAAGGGAACCGATTATAATGTGATTTTATTTGACGGTCCCGGTCAAGGACGAGCCTTAATTGATAATAACATCAAGTTCACACCATATTTTGAAAATCCTGTCAGTGCAATCATTGATTATTTTAATTTAGACGAAGTTGATGCGATGGGTGTTTCATGGGGCGGTTATTTCGTTATTCGTGCTGCTGCCTACGAAAAGCGAATCAAGAACGTTGTTTGCTATGATTTCTTTTATGATGGGTTAAATACTTTTTTGAAAGATTTTTCAAAAGACACACGAAATCATATTCGTCAATTACTACAAAATAACGACGTTGAAAAAACAAATCAATTAATCCCTACTTTGATTCATTCTGATGCCAACTTAAACTTTCTCTTTACAAAAGGCTATGAAAATACTGGTACTGAAACCCCTTACTCACTGCTAAAAGAAATTGAAAGGCATACAGTGAAAGGAATCGGACATTTAGTGAATCAAAATGTATTGTTACTCGCCGGAAAGGATGATCAATATGTACCTTTTAATGACTTGGTACTAGAACAACAAGAATTAACGAACGCAAAATCACTTGAAACTAAAATTTTCACTAAAGAAACTGGTGGTGAACAGCATTGTCAAGCTGGAAGATATGATTTAGCTTTAGTTGCCATTCAAAAATTTTTAGCTGCACACTGTGAGGATTAAAATACACTGGTTTGATCGATACTTTTGATTGTTTTAACCAATTCATGTTTTTTGGAATCTGAACCTATGGTATAATGAGAACTTCAAAAGGAGTTTAAAAACATGGGACGATATCAAATTGACTTTAAACAGAAACAAGCTAATGCTAAGTACAAGTCTAGTCAACAAACGCAAGCTACTAAAGCCGAAAAAGTCGCTGCTATTAAGTCAGCCTTACTTTCACAAGCAAAGAAACAAGATAAGTAATTGTCTTGTTTTTTGTTTGTTCGGCAAAAACCTAATTTGATCAGCTAAAGGTTCGCACACTTTCAATGACTTCCTCTGAACGACTAATTAATTTTGCACCTAATTGTAATAACTCATTAGTTCCCTGAGAATTTTCAGAGAAAATAGACCCAGGTACAGACAACACTTCTCTGTTATTTTGTAGCGCATAGTTAGCAGTTATTAAACTACCAGACTTTATTTTAGCTTCAATAACCAATGTAGCCGATGATAGACCAGCTATGATACGGTTCCTTGCGGGAAAATGAGACTTATGCGGCCCAACATCGTGTGCATATTCACTTAAGACAATGCCATGTTGTGCAACTTGTCGTTGTAATACTTTATTCTTTGCAGGATAAGCAATATTCAATCCTGTACCTATAACTGCTATAGGCACGCCCTGATTGGCGAAGGTAACTTGGTGAGCCATTACATCGATACCTTTAGCCAGCCCTGAAACAATGGCTGTTCCCCTATTTATTACATTTGGCAATAGTGATCGTAAGCATTCTAATCCATAGGGCGTAGCAGTTCTTGTGCCCACTACCGCTAAATTAGGTAATTCCAGTGCGTTTAAGTTACCATCATAAAACAGAATTAATGGCGGGTCAAATATTTCTTTGAGCTGTATCGGATAGCAGTCATCAAAATAAGTAAAATAATTTTCCTGACTTGTTTCTGCCTTCTGACAAGCTGCTACATATGTAGCTTTTATTTTAGCAATATGTTGCGGTAATGGTCTGACTACTGCCAGTAAAGTTTCAATATTCCAAGGATAATTCTCTGGTATCAGATGATTATCAATTACTTCAATGACCCTTTTTTCTCCAGCATGACCAATGCCTGAAGTTAAATGTAAACCTAATAAAAACTGTTTTAAAATCATATTATTTTCCTCTTGAAATAATACGAAGACCAAAAATAAAAAGCTTATGATTTATCACAAGCCTTCCACAATTTCACTCAAATATTCCCAACGATTCATTTTTTCTTCCAAGTCCTCATTTAGCGAATCTAACTCTTTTTGTAAGTCGCCTAGCAAGACATAATTTGTACCATTTTGAGCCATCTCTTCAGGAATTTCGGAGATTCTTTGTTCAATTGAAGCTATATCATCTTCAATTGTTTGCCACTCTTTTTTCTCATTGTATGTTAACTTCTTTTTTTGCGGCTTCTTATCATCAACTACTTTTTCTTCTTTTTGTGCTGGTGCTGATTTTGCTAAGTCCATCGCCAGATAGTCACTGAACAGGCCATCAAAGCGTTTGATAACACCATCCCCTTCAAACATATATAGTTGATTAGCAACTTTATCCAAAAAATAGCGATCATGGGAAACAGTAATCACGGCCCCAGCAAAACCAGACAGGAAATCTTCTAGAACAGTTAATGTTCCAATATCAAGATCATTAGTTGGCTCATCAAGCAAAAGTACATTAGGTTGTTGTAATAGCAGTTTCAATAAGTACAGCCGCCTTTTTTCACCACCAGACAACTGTCGGATTAATGTTCCATGCATAAATGGTGGAAATAGAAATTGCTCTAATAAGTCCGAGACACTAATTTGATTGCCATCTTTGTCCTTTACAGTAGTTGCAACATCTGACAAATAAGCAATCACACGCTTATCATCTGGAATCTCTTCAGTAACCTGTGTATAATAAGCCATCTTTACAGTTTCACCTAATTCAATGATTCCGCTAGTTAATGGCACTCTCCCAGCTATTGCGTTCAAAAAAGTAGACTTTCCCGCGCCATTAGCACCTGTGATACCAATACGATCACCAGAGGAAACTCGTAAATTGAAATTTTCAAAGATTTTTTTATTGTCGAATTGAATAGTCGCATCTTCAATAACAATTACTTTTTTACCTAAACGTTGCTGTCCAAGATTAACAGCCACATCTTCATCGAGCTGCAAGGTGCCCATATTAGCTTCTAACTCAGCAAAAGCATTCTCCCTACCTTTTTGTTTGGTTGTTCGCGCACGAGCGGATTTACGCATCCATGCTAGCTCTTGTTTGTATAGTTGCTGTTGCTTGTGTTCAGCGACCTTTCCCTGCTCAATACGCTGAGACTTTCCACTCATATAATCTTGGTAATTACCTTGGTATTCATACAAATCGCCAAATGATAATTCGAATATTCTTGTTGTGACAGCATCCAAAAAATAACGATCATGAGTAACAACTAAAACTGCCCCCTTATAGGCAGCTAAATACTTTTCTAACCAAGAAATAGAATCAAAATCTAAATGGTTGGTAGGTTCATCCAATATCAATAAATCTGGCTCTTGAATTAAAACTTGGGCTAATCCAACTCTTTTTCGTTGTCCCCCTGAAAGTTCGCTCACTTTTTTATGCAACTCTGGCATATGTAGCTGTGTTAGAATTGTTTTTACCTGAGATTCCGTTGTCCAAGCATCATCTCGGTCCATAGCATCTTGTGCTTTTTCAAAATTTTGGGCAACTTTTTCATCTGTTGGTTGCTCCCCATATTTTCGCAAAGTATATTCATACTGTCGTATCGTCTGGAATACTGGTTGATCACCAGACAAGATTGCATCCATCAATAAGGAGTGGTCATCCAAATAAGGGTCTTGCGCCAGATATCCGATTGTATAGTCATTTTGCTTCGTGATTGTTCCAGCATCAGCTGGCTTTTTTCCAGAAATGGCATTCAGAAGAGAAGTTTTTCCACTACCGTTTACACCAATTAAACCAATTCGATCACCTTCCGTAATCAAAAATGAAATATCATTGAAAAGAACCTTTTCGCCATATGTACTTTTTAAATTGTCTACTCTAAATTGTTTCATAATACTATTATAACCATTATTGGGGGTTTATATCTCAATAAGTTTTAGATATAATAAGATAACCATTTTAAGGTAACAGAAAGGATTATTTTCATGAATTTAACTGCTAACATCGCTGGTTTCAACTTCGACCATATTTTACTCAACGCTGCAGGTGTTGTGTGCCAGACTAGCGACGAATTAGATAGTGTTCTAGCATCTGACTATACGGGCGCAGTTGTTACGAAATCAGCAACTCCAAGCCTTCGCCCGGGTAACGTCTCACCTCGATATCATGAATTGACCAATGGCTTAGGCACGATTAATTCAATGGGCTTACCAAATGAAGGCTTTGACTATTACATGGATTATGTTACCCAAAAACAAACAGACAAGCCGATCTTTTTCTCAGTTGCTGGTTTATCAAAGCAAGAGAACTTAGATATGTTGCACAAGATAGAAGAATCAGAATTCAATGGTCTTGTTGAATTAAATCTATCTTGTCCTAATGTGCCCGGCAAGCCTCAAACAGCTTATGATTCCGAAACAACTGAAGAAATTTTAACTGAAGTATTTTCATTTTTCACCAAGCCTCTTGGCGTTAAGTTACCACCCTACTTTGATATTGTGCATTTTGACAATATTGCAAACATTTTAAATAAATTTCCATTAGCCTTTGTCAATGCTATCAACTCAATTGGTAATGGCCTTGTGATTGATGAAGAAACTGACACAGTTGTGATTAAACCGAAAGGTGGTTTTGGTGGTGTCGGTGGTCCCATTGTCAAAGCAACAGCGCTAGCTAATGTTAGAGCACTACGTCAGCGGTTAAACCCAAGTATTAAAATGGTTGGAACTGGTGGTGTTACTTCTGGACGTGATGTTTATGAACACGTTTTGTGTGGCGCTGACTTAGTTGAAGTTGGTTCACAATTAGCAATCGAAGGAACATCTGTTTTTGAACGTTTGGAAAAAGAGTTAGCAGCTATTTTAACAGAAAAAGGCTATAATTCTCTTGATGAAGTCCGTGGGCAGTTGAAAATAATTGAGTAAATAAAAAAAGTTGGCTTACGCCAACTTTTTATTTTGTGTTTTGTAATGTTACCACATCACGTGCAATCATTAATTCCTCATTTGTCGGAATCAATAACCCAGTTACTTTAGAACCGGATGTTGTTATAATTGTTTCTTTACCACGAACATTGTTTGCTTCTTCATCTAGATCAACGCCCGCAAATGCCAATGATTTCAATACTTTAGCACGTGTTACTGCATCGTTTTCACCGATACCTGCTGTGAAAATAATAGCATCCACACGACCTAGTTCAGCAAAATACTGCCCTGCATAACGAATCACACGATCGTAGAACATATCCAATGCCAATTGCGCATGAGTATTGGTTTCCTGAACATTTTCCAAATCACGCATATCACTTGAAATAGTTGAGATGCCTAATAGACCAGATTTTTTATTTAAGACATTAAGCATTTCTTCATTTGAAAGGCCTTCACGTTCTTGAATATAATAAATTAATGATGGATCCACATCCCCAGAACGAGTCGCCATTGTCAAGCCAGCAAGTGGTGTGAATCCCATTGACGTATCGTATGACTTACCATTTTTAATTGCCGTTACTGACGCTCCAGCACCTAAATGAAATGAAATCGCATTAAACTCGTCTAATGGTATTCCTAATTTGTCTGCCGCACGTTCAGTTACATAACGATGTGAAGTTCCGTGCGCACCATATTTACGAGCACCGTAGCGTGCGTAGTATTCATATGGCAAGCTATATAGATAATTCTTTTCAGGCATTGTTTGATGAAATGATGTATCAAACACTGCAACAGAAGTCGCATGTGGCAACAATTTTTGGAATGCTCGAATCCCCATTGCATTAGCTGGGTTGTGCAGTGGGGCGTAATCAGCTAAGCGATCTATCTTAGATAACACGTCATCATCAACAACAACTGAATGATTGAACCACTCACCACCAGCAACAACGCGATGGCCAACACCTGTTATTTCTTGAAAATCTTTAATAATTCCTAAATCTGATAATTTTTTTAACATCAGATCAATTGCTGCATGATGATCTTTAATTGGTAATTCAGCTTCGTATTTCTGATCACCACTTTTTGTTGATGAAATTGTACCATCTTCAGTACCAACCAAACGAACAGGTTCAACATCTGCACCATACTTAACTGTGATGATTGCATCGTCCATACCAATTCGTTCGATTACCCCTTGTGTAATAACTGTTTCCTCGGGCATTTCTAACAATTGAAACTTAAGTGAAGAACTTCCGGCGTTTACTGCCATTATTTTTGACATCTGCGTCTACTCTTTTAATCCTTTTCTTTTCTAAAACTATATTATACAGTAAATTTAAGATAATAACGATAATATATTCCAAATTAAGTAAGCGTTTTCAAAAATAAAAATATGGTAAACTACTATATATAAATAGAAAATGTGCGCAAGGATATTATGGTTAAAAAATGGCTTTTAAGTAATTTGATTGGCATCATCATTACTGTCAGTATATTAATTACAGTAGTAGGATTAATTATTTCACTCGTTTCAAAAGAAGAGATTATTACCCATCCCAACAATGTTCAGTTTCGAAATGGCCCTGGGCGACAATACAAATCATTAGCTTCACTAAAAAGTGGTACACGACTAATTGTGATAGACAAGAAACACGGCTGGTGGCAAGTCCGCCGTTCTGACAATGAAAAAGTCGGCTGGGTGGCCAGTTGGGTGGCAAATTCAACCATCTTAAAAACAGCAAAACCGATTAGTGAAGCCACTATTGTTTTAGACCCTGGTCACGGCGGTTCTGATACTGGCGCCCTATCATCAAACGGCAAGTATAAAGAAAAAACATACACTTTACGTACTGCCAGGCATGTGAGGGCAGCCTTAAAACCTACTGGTGCTCGTGTCATCATGACAAGAGATAGTGATAAAATTGTGCCACTTTTGAAAATAGCCATTCCTGGCGAAAAAAATAAAGCCGATGCACAGATATCCTTTCACTTTGACTCTTCAGCAGAGGGTACCAAAGCAACCGGTATTTCACAATATTATTATCACAAAAATTCTAAAACGCTAGCAGAAGTAGTTAGTTCCTCGTTAAATAATATGCCTTTGAATAATCGAGGTGTTGATACAGCTGCTTATATAGCAATAAAAAATACTAGTCAACCTGCAATCTTACTTGAAAATGGCTTCATCAATAACAATGCTGACTTGAAATATATTCGTAAAAGCAGTTATCAAAAGAAAATTGCCAAAAACTTAACTACGGCCCTAACGACTTACTTTAAACAAAACACGGAGATGAAATAATGTCACTATTTAAAAAAGCAAAATCACAAATTGAAGAGAATGCAGCTAATCAAGCCACAGAAACAGTTGAAAATCGTCTAGATGGTATGATTGTCCAACCGTTTGCTTATAAAAAACTACTTATTATCTACCGTATCGAACAATATCCTAGTACTAGTAATCACATTGAAAACAAAATATTATCATTTGATCGCAAAGAACCATTGTCCGAAGCTCGTTATAACGAAATTATTACTCGCTTGAAAAACGATGAAAGTGATCGTATCGCCATTGTTAATATCTTACCTCTAGTTGATTAATGAAAATTAAAAACCTTACCCGCTAAGCGGTAAGGTTTTTTTATTACAACCAACGTCTGTTATTGCGGCGCCAACATGGTTAATCCAATGCGATTTCTTTTTTCATCAACATCAACAATCCAGACCTCAACAATATCACCAACAGATACAATTTCAGATGGATGTTTAATACGACGTGTACTTATTCTAGAAATATGCACAAGTCCATCGTGTTTGACGCCCAGATCCACAAATGCACCAAAATCCACAACATTGCGAACGGTACCTTGTAGTTTCATACCTGCTTTCAAATCTTCAATGTGCATAACATCAGATTTTAGCAATGCCCCTACCATTTCTGAACGACCATCTCGTCCCGGCTTTTGTAAGCTCATAATCATATCATGCAACGTTTGTATACCAACATCTAATTGTTCCGCTGTGTGCTCATTATCTAATCGGTTCAATACCGTATTAGCTTCATCTGTCGCTAAGTTTACTGGGTTTATGTTTGCTAATGACAATAACTTTTTAGCAGCGGTATAACTTTCTGGATGAATATCCGTGTTATCTAATATATTCTTACCATCCTCAATACGTAAAAATCCAGCAGCCTGTTCATACGCTTTAGGTCCTAAACGTGGTACTTTCTTGATTTGTGTACGTGATGTAAATTCACCAAAGTCGTTTCGATAATTAACGATATTTTGAGCCAAATTCTTATTTAGGCCGGCAATGTGAGCTAATAACGCAGGTGAGGCTGTATTTAAATTAACCCCAACTTGGTTAACTGCTGTTTCAACAACGTTGTCTACTTGTTCATCTAGTGTTTTTGCATTCAAATCATGCTGATATTGACCAACACCAACGGACTTTGGATCAATCTTGATTAATTCAGCTAACGGGTCCTGAATCCTGCGCCCAATAGAAATCGCACTGCGCTCTTCCACGTGTAAATCAGGAAATTCTTCCCGCGCCTGCTCGGAAGCAGAATAGACTGAAGCGCCCGCTTCGTTGACAATGGTATACTTTACACCGGCTGGCAAATTTTCCGCAACAAACTCTTCAGATTCACGAGACGCTGTGCCATTCCCAATTGCTACCAGCTCTACCTTGTAATCTGATACCAATTGTTTGAAAGTGTTAATTGCTTCGGACCGTTTCTGCACATTAGCTGGTTTATGCGGATAGATAACCTGCTTAGCTAAAAACTTGCCATTGCTGTCAATAATTGCTAATTTTGATCCTGTACGAAATCCTGGATCAAAACCCATCACAATTTTATTCTTCAGCGGTGCTTGCATCAAAAGATGATAAAGATTGTCACCAAATACCTTAATGGCTTGCTCTTGTGCTTGGGTTGTCAATTCTTGTCTAATTTCTCTTTCGACTGCTGGACGAATAAAACGTTTATAAGCATCTTCAATGGCACGTTGTAATATCTCATATCCTTGGCCTGTCGGATTTTGCCCGTTCAACTCTTTCGTTTGAATAAAGTGCATCATACGCGCCTCAGAAAAATCAATTTTCACTGATAATATGCCCTCTTTTTCACCTCTGTTCACTGCTAAAATACGAAATTTATTGTTGAGAAGTGATTTAATTGTTTCAGTAAAATCGTAATATTGCTCGTAAACTTTTTGCTCATCTTTTCCAGCCATACCACGCTTTAAGCTAGAAACCAACAACCCATCTACAGCCATTCTCAAGCGTAGCCATTGACGATAATTAGCATTTTCACCGATTTGTTCAGCCAAAATTTCATGCACTCCTGCACGCACATCGACCATAGTTGGTAAAGCTTCATTAACGTAATTTCGAAAATCATCATCAATATTACTATTAATATGCGTCATTAACCAGTCGGCAAGTGGTTGCAGACCATTTTCTCGTGCAACCATCGCTCTGGTCCGACGTTTTTGTTTATATGGTAAATATATATCTTCTAGTTCCTGAAGCGTCTGAACGTCTTGAATACTCTTTTGCAAAGCATCAGTCAATTTGCGTTGTTCAAAAATGGCTTTCAAAACTGTATTTTTTCGTTCTACTAACTCTTTTGACCTTTTTGCAATAGATTGGATATCACGAATCTGTACTTCATCCAGTTCACCCGTCATTTCTTTTCGATATCTGGCGATGAAAGGGACAGTTGATCCTTCGTTAAGCAAGGTTAGTGTAGCATTAATTTGCTTTTTAGTTATATTCGTTACTTTAGCCGCAACACTTTGCGCAATAACGTCTTGCGTTGGCTCATGTTGTATTAATTCTGTCATGTTTAGTGTGTTTCCTCCACAAAAACTATTATACTAGATTACTGCTGGAATATATTTAGAATAATAATCATGACTGCACAAAAAAACACTACCAAAAAGTAGCGTAATCATCTTTATCAAATCTATTGTACTAGCAATACACTGGTTTCAGCATGCTCTGAAACATATCGAGCCGTTGAACCCATGAATACACGCATGACAATATTAGTACCGGTTTTTCCCATTACGATTAAATCAGGACTGAGTTGTTCTGGGACCTGATCAGCCAAAACAAAACGAGCATCACCTTGTAGGACATGTGTATCAACTGCAATTTCAGCGTCTTTGACAACAGCTGCTGCCTCATCAAGTTTTGCTGATGCTGTATTAGTCATTCTCTGCACCAAAGAATCATAAAAAGATTGGTCAGAGTCGTAATAAGTGATGGTTGGATACTGAATTACATTAACGATATCTATTTTAGCATCAAACTTCTTTGCCAATTCAACGCTAAAATCGACTGCTCTTTGAGCTGCTTCGCTACCGTCTATCGCAACAACAATTCTACTAATCATAAGTGCTTCCTCTCTGATATAATCATGCATGCTACGCTACTCAAATAAATTATCTGTTAGCATACCATCGTTTTGAGTAACAAAAAACAACTTGCTTTTTGACGAAAACTGCCCTATATTCTCACTTTGGGGAACATAAACATCATCTTGCTTAAACTAGTCATTTAACATCATGCACGTGGCAATACTTGTAAACTAATAGCATAAACTACGAACAAGTTGTTTTGGGGTCAGCTAACCGTCTTTAGAAACTCACCTAACCTATAACTTCAGTATAACCCTTATTGATTTCTTTTGCAAACGCTTACAGGCAGGCCAAAAAGCCCTCTTCTTGACATGAATCAATCCTTTTTCTCCTCAGTTTGATTCAATAATTTTTCTTGCAGATTAACTGATTTCTTGAGCAGCTCATTGGTTTCATGCTGTATCTTAATTAACTTTTTCGTTTCTTCAAGTTGTGCGTTATAACCCAAAGTCTCTGAGGCCTCTTTGATTAAAAATTTATTGACCAATTTAACAAAGAAAAAGACACATGCAGCAATAGTACATAACGTTAGAAAGTTTTCAAAAACACTACGTAATGGGTCTAAGACTAAGTTGATTTTGGCCGAGTGGTTTTTTGAAAATAGTAGTAAAGACAAATAATAAAACAAATTAGAAGCAAAACTAATCACACTTTTGATTAAATCAGTCAAACTACCACCGACAATGACACCTATAGATAATTGAATAATAGCTGGAGAAGTTATAAACTTTCTAAATTCATTAACTTGTTCGGTAGCAATATTATCAGTTATTGGTAGTTTTATTTTTTGCATATTTTTCATCCCTTTTAGTCTGCCATTAGTATGATGACAAAATAATGTTTAATAATTACCTGTTTATTATTCCATGTTGCACTAAATTTTTCAACCAACCGTTCTAATCAAAAAACCGTTTATAATAAACGGTTTTTCTAACGATTCATGAAAATAATAATTATTTAGTCTCTTTTGATGTTCTATACTTAGTTCTTAATCCTGCTAACAAACCAACTTGTACCAGTATCGCAATTAAACTAGATAGCACACTAGCGTTACTAGTCCCTGTTTTTGGTAAGGATGAGGATGATGAAGTAGTAACTTTTGTACTCTCGGCTTTGTCATCATTTTCGTTTGTTATTGATGTTTCATTAGTAGCAGTCGTCACTGATGAAACATTTTCTGCAGGGTCATTACTTGTTTGAAGCGTTTGTTCAGCATCGTTGCTTTCTAAATCAGCCGTAACTGTTACAGTGCTGTCCGGTGACTCAACTGTATTGGATGAGTTTGTGTCCGTTTCGCCAACAGCGTCTTCTGCAACTACTGTTGAACCATCTTCTGTTTTGGGCGCTGACGATGTGGCCGAATCATTATCTGCTGGCGCACTGTTATTAGTTGATTCTTGGGCATTATTTTCAGAAGTACTTGGGATACTCTCTCCTGATGGTGCTGACGGTGCACTATCCGGCTTATTTGCAGGTGCTTCTCCACCAGGAAAACTACCACTACCTGGAAAAGTTCCTTGACCAAATTGTCCATCTGGTGGTGTCCCCATGTTGCCCATACCACCTTCAGCGGTCATACCTGAGCCACCACCTTGACCAGCAATGATATCCGTTGAGGTACCGTTAACGCTTACTTGATACGTTTCACCGGATACAATGCCCTCCGTTGATATATTTAGATACGTTGTCGCGTCAGGAATAGTTGTGGAGAAAAGTTCCTGCCCATCTTTTGAAATAACAATTGTTGATCCAGCTGTTACGGATCCAATAGCTACATAGCTTTGAGTTGATTCCGTATCTGGCGTCCCTTCTGTTCCGGTACCACCCCAAATAATTGTTCCACCTGTAAATGTAATTGTCCCATCGGCATCAAGCGCACCATTATCAGGCGTTGAATTAATTAAATCTATGATTGTACCGCCACTAATATTGATGTCACCGTTGGAATCTAGCCCATCACCATTTCCTCGAATGGTTAAGATGCCACCGTTAATATTAATTGCTTGTGTGTCAGTAGATCCTGCATCGTATTTAGTTTGATCTAACTGAGCATTGATAATATCGTCACTTGAATTCAGGTTAATCGTTCCACCGTTAATTGTTACGATTTCCCCTTCCAAAGCTTCATATGACTTAGTAATATTTAACGTACCAGAATTAATAGTTAAGGTGCCATCAGAGGATATACCATTCATAGTTGAACTAATATTTAAGGTACCATCACCATCAATTGTTAAGTCACCATTAGCATATATGGCGCCATTCGGATTTGTTGTATCTAATGACTCTTCATCTTCAACGACTACAGAAGTTGTGATATTGTTTGTACCCACTACTTCAATCGACAAACTACCAAATTGCTTACCATTAAGCACAGCACCAATTTGGTTGGCTAAATCAACATTGTTAAATACTAACTTTACTGCCGCAGTTACTGGTGCGTTAACAATTATTTGCGCATCAGTCGCTGTACCCTCAATATTGTAAGTTCCAGCTTCGCTAATTGTGACTGTGTTTCCATCACTAGTTGCACCATCTCCTGTAATTGTCGCTGAGGATGAATTAAATGTTATATTACTCGTGTTTCCCGTAGATGCATTTAACGTATTACTTGTTGTGTCAGTCACACTACTTGTTATATCACCTGTGCTATCAGCTGTTGATGTATCTGTCGCACTGCTTGTTGTGTCGCCTGTGCTATCAGCTGTTGATGTATCTGTCGCACTGCTTGTTGTGTCGCTTGTACTATCAGCCGTTGTTGATTCGTCTGTCATACTGCTTGTTGTATCACTTGTGCTATCAGCCGTTGTTGATTCGTCTGTCATACTGCTTGTTGTATCACTTGTGCTATCAGCCGTTGTTGATTCGTCTGTCGCACTGCTTGTTGTATCACTTGTGCTATCAGCCGCTGTTGATTCGTCTGTCGCACTGCTTGTTGTGTCACTTGTACTATCAGCCGTCGTTGATGCATCCGTAGCACCGCTTGTTGTGTCGCTTGCACTATCTGTTGTTGATGATTCGTCTGTCGCACTGCTTGTTGTGTCGCTTGCACTATCTGTTGTTGATGCTGTGTCTGTCGTATAAACAGCGTCTGTCGATGTGGTATCCGCACTAGCAGTGATCTGACCAAGACCACCAATAACTAAGGCAGATAAACCAGCAAATAGCCAAACCTTACCAGCCTTATACATTTTATAGCGTTTTGAAATAACAGCATGTGCAACCTGAGACTTTTTATTCATTTTTTCCTCACTTATTCAGTAGTGTTTTACCAGCAGAGATTAAATTACTCATTGAAAGTCACATCATTGTGACAACCCTTAATTGGCATACGTTTATCATATAGACTGGAAATTAAAAGAAGATTAATTTAAAATTCTATCAATATTAAAATCACTTCCAACATTGTTTGACAAAATATTTTATCTATAGTATATTTAACTCAATTCATAACTAGGAGTTCATTATGGTGTTACCTTTTGCTACATTTAATTCAACATGCTGCAGTACAACGCGTTTTCGATGTTGTACTGTTTATTGAGCATGAATTTTTTGGGTATATCATAACTTAAAATTTTCTACTTACACAGTTAAACTATCAAAACGCGAGAATTCAATTGAATTTTCGCGTTTTTTGTTTGTTTTTTACTAAGAAAATATACAAGGATACATTATGCTAATCAAAAACATACATCAATTAATTGGCCAAACACCGTTAATTGAACTGCAAATACCTGTTCCAAACCAAAGTCGCATTTTTGCAAAACTGGAGATGTTCAATCCTGGTGGTAGCATTAAAGACCGTTTAGGACAATTCTTAATATCAGATGCTTGGCAGCGAAATCTAATTAATCAAAATTCAACGATTATTGAACCGACTGCCGGAAATACTGGTATTGGCTTGGCATTAGCTGCGCAACAATATAAATTACCAACCATTCTTGTTGTACCTGAGAAATTCAGCGCTGAAAAACAGCAACTCATGAAAGCATTGGGCGCAACAATCATCAACACACCTTCTAACGAAGGTATTAAAGGTGCCATTTCCAAAGCAAAATCGATAGCAGCGGAAATTGAAAACAGCTACTTGCCAATGCAATTTGCTAATCCTGCTAATCCTGAAACATATTACAAAACGCTAGCACCAGAAATCGTTACAGATTTGAAAAACGAAAAGATTGATGCTTTTGTTGCTGGTGCTGGTAGTGGTGGAACTTTTGCTGGAATTGCCAAATATCTGAGTGAATATGATGCAACTATAAAAAATATTGTTGTAGAACCCGAAGGATCTATTTTAAATGGTGGCCCAGCACATGCTCACCGTACAGAAGGTATTGGTGTTGAATTTGTACCACCATTCTTCGAATCAATTCACATTGACAAAACATTAACTATTAGCGATGACAATGCCTTTCAGCAAGTTCGATATGCTGCCGAGAACCTAGGACTTTTTATCGGTAGTTCAAGTGGCGCGGCCTTGGCTGCTAGCCTACAGATGGCAGAAACTTTGCCGCCACAAAGTAATATTGTCACGATATTCCCAGACAGCAGCGAACGTTACATGAGCACAAACATTTATGGAAACTGAGGAAAGAAAAATGAAATTTGATACACAACTTATTCATGGTGGCATTAGTGTTGACCAATCAACTGGCGCCGTATCTGTCCCTATTCATATGGCTTCAACCTTTAAGCAAACTAAAATTGGCGAGGCAAAATATGAATATTCAAGATCTGGCAACCCAACCCGTGAAGCCGTAGAAAGCTTAATTGCAGACTTAGAAAATGGTACTGCTGGCTTTGCTTTTGCATCAGGATCTGCGGCGATAAGTACTATTTTTTCACTATTTTCATCTGGGGATCACATTATTGTTGGAAACGATGTTTATGGTGGTACATTTAGGCTAATTGACAATGTCCTAAAAAGAACAGGTCAGACATTTACAATTGTCGATACCCGTGATTTATCTGCTATTCAGGAAGCTATTCAAGATAATACTGTCGCCATTTACCTTGAAACACCAACTAATCCTCTATTACGCATTAGTGATATCAAGGCAATTTCCGAACTTGCTCATCGTCATAATTTATTAAGTATTGTTGACAACACATTTGCTTCTCCTTATGTACAAAAGCCAATTGACCTAGGTGTGGACATTGTTGTTCACAGCGCTTCAAAGTACTTAGGTGGTCATAGCGACCTCATTGCCGGCTTAGTTGTTACTAAAGGTGAGAAACTTAGTGAGAAAATTAAGTTCTTACAAAATGCGATTGGTGCAATCTTGGCCCCTCAGGAAAGTTGGCTCCTACAACGAGGTATGAAAACGCTTGGATTAAGAATGCGTGCTCACCAGTCAAATGCGCAAACAATATTTGATTACCTTAAAACACAAGATAAAGTTGGTAAAATATATTTCCCTGGTGATCCTGATAATCCTGACCATGCTTTAGCCAAGCAACAGATGAATGGTTTTGGTGCCATGATTTCATTTGAGCTAAAGGCTGGGCTGGATCCAGAACAATTCATTAGTAACTTAAAAATCGTTACCTTAGCAGAGAGTTTAGGTGCACTTGAAAGCCTAATTGAAATTCCAGCTAAAATGACTCACGGCGCCATTCCTCGTAATATCCGGCTATCTCATGGCATTCAAGACGAACTAATCCGTCTCTCTGTGGGTGTTGAAGATATTGAAGATTTAATTGAGGACCTAGAACAAGGTTTTAATCAATTGAAATAATAGTGGAGAAAAAATGTTTTTTACTGCTAAATCAATTCTAAAGCGCGACCCAGCCGCAAAAAGCCTTATGATGGTGATTTTAACTTACCCTGGGTTACATGCACTGTGGTTTCATCGCGTTGCTCATTGGCTTCATATTCATCACCGTTATTTGCTCGCTGCCATCATTTCTCGTTGGTCAGCCAAACGAACTGATATATTTATTGCCCCCGGTGCACAAATTGGTCGTGGCGTATTTATTGATCACGGTGTAGGTGTTGTTATTGGTGAAACTGCAATTATTGACGATGGTGTAACCATATTACATGGTGTCACTCTGGGTGCTCGTCATGCGGTGACAGAACGTAGACACCCTCATATCGAGAGCTACAGCTTCATTGGTGCTCATGCGCAAATATTGGGCAATATTACTATTGGTGCAAATAGTAAAGTTGGTGCTAATGCTGTGGTTTTAAACGATGTTCCCGCCTATTCTACTGCTGTGGGTAATCCTGCACGCCTAGTCTAGTATTACCCCCTTCTATATAAATATAATGATAAAAAGCGACGAGACGTTAATCTAGTCGCTTTTTATCGAGATCACTTACCTCGGTACCAATGCGTCATTTTTGGATTATATCTAACCACTTACCTAACACGTATTACAAAAATAACCTTTCAATCTCGAATCGGTTATCAATTTTTGATATACCGTGCCAAAAGGAAAAAGAGCAAGCCCATGTTGAGCTTGCTCTTAATTTATCTGGATAATATTAAGGGTATTAATTACTTAACGGCATCCTTCAAAGCTTTACCTGGCTTAAATGCAGGTACCTTTGAGGCAGCAATTTGAATTTCTTCACCAGTTTGTGGGTTACGGCCCTTACGAGCAGCACGATCACGAACTTCAAAGTTACCAAAGCCGATCAATTGAACCTTTTCACCGTTCTTCAATGCTTCTTCGATTGATGCAAAAACTGCGTCAACTGATGCAGTAGCATCCTTCTTTGTCAAACCTGTTGCCTTAGCAACTGAATCTACTAATTCTTGCTTGTTAGCCATTTTCTTGTCTCCTAATAAGAGTTTTTTTAACGCATGATGCGCTCCGTGAAATCTGTCGAAACATTATTTCATGTAACTAGAATAACATAAGAAACGCCAAATGTGTAGTGTTATCAAGGGTTTTCGGGATTTCGTAACATTTGTGTTACATTAAAAACATATTTTTGCAACGTTTACTTTCGTGCGCGAACAATGAGTTTGATTGGCGTACCAGTAAAGTCAAATGATTCTCGAATTTTATTTTCTAAGAATCGTTCATATGAAAAATGCATAAGTTCAACATCATTAACAAATATGACAAATGTTGGTGGTTGCGTTGCGACTTGTGTCGCATAATATACTCGTAAACGACGACCATTATCTGAAGGTGTTGGATTTATTGCAATAGCATCCATAATGACATCGTTTAATGTTGAAGATGTTATACGCTTACGATGATTATCGTCAACATCTTTAACCATTTGTGGCAATCTATCTAAACGTTGCCCTGTCTTAGCAGAAACAAACACAATTGGTGCATAATCTAAGAATTTAAATTCTTCGCGAATTAAATTCTCAAAGTCAGACATCGTCCGATCATTCTTTTCAATCGCATCCCATTTATTGACAACAATGATCATTGCTCGCCCAGCTTCATGAGCAAACCCAGCCACGTGTTTATCTTGTTCTCTAATTCCTGCTTCCGCATCAATAACCATCAAAATAACGTTGCTATCATCAATAGCTTTCATAGCACGCATCACGGAGTACTTTTCAGTATTCTCATAGATTTTCCCGCGCTTACGCATACCGGCTGTATCAACCATCACAAATTCGTCACCTTCTTCAGTCACAAATCGTGTATCAATAGCATCACGAGTAGTCCCTTCAATATCAGAGACGATCACACGTTTTTCACCAAGCATAGCGTTGACAATTGATGATTTACCAACATTTGGGCGGCCAATTATACTAAAACGAATCGCATCGTCTTCTTGCTCGGCAGCTTCATCAGGAAAATGTTTTACAATTTCATCAAGTAAATCACCTAATCCCAAACCGTGTGATCCTGAAACTGGGAATGGATCCCCAAGACCTAGTGCATAAAAATCATAGACATCATGGCGCATTTCAGGATTATCTACTTTGTTGACAGCCAGAACGACAGGCTTATCAGATTTATATAGCATACGTGCAACTACTTCATCAGCCTCAGTTAATCCTTCTCGGCCGGAAACAACCATCACAATAACATCAGCTTCATTAATTGCTAATTCTACCTGTCCACGTATTTCTGCTAAAAACGGTGCATCACCGATTTCGATACCACCGGTATCAATCATTCGAAATTCATAATTTAACCATTCAGCTGGTGCATACAAGCGATCTCGCGTGACACCGGGCATGTCTTCAACGATCGCAATTCTTTCTCCCGCCATACGGTTGAAAATAGTTGATTTACCAACGTTTGGTCGACCGACAATTGCTACTATTGGTGCTGACATTTTGGCACCTCCTTTGTATAAATAAATTTATCATAAAAAAAGAACTGGCGAACCAGTTCTTTTCAATAGAATTCTTAGAACTTACCATCAAAGAGGTCGCCCAATGTTGCAGCTGAATCATCTTGTTGCTTATAAGCAGCAATATCTGCACGTGATGCTGAACTATCCTTTGAATTTCCACGATCTTCACGTTCTGGCTTTTCTTCCAATGCCTTCATTGACAATGAAATACGTTCTTCGGCAGGCTTAACATCCAAAACTTGAACTTGAACTTTATCGCCTGACTTCAAAACTTCTGAAGGGTTTTCGATACGCTTGTGTGAAATTTGTGATACGTGAACTAATCCTTCGATACCAGGGAAAATTTCAACGAATGCTCCGAAGTCTTTTACACGCTTAACAGTTCCTTCAAGAACTGTTCCGGCAGGAGCTTCTTCAGCAACCTTATCCCAAGGTCCAGGTTGTGTAGCCTTGATTGACAATGAGATACGTCCCTTTTCAGCATCTAAGGCTAAAATTTTAACGTTAACTGTTTCACCCTTTGTCAAAACATCAGCAGGGTTCTTAACACGATCATGAGAAATTTCTGAAACGTGTACCAAACCATCAACGCCACCTAAGTCAACGAATGCTCCGAAGTCAGTCAAACGAGCAACTTTACCTTCAACAACTTCACCAACTGATAGCTTTTCAAATGCTTCTGCTAATTGTGCTGCACGTTCTTGTGCTGCAACTGCCTTACGTGACAAGATTAAGCGTGCCTTGGCAGCATCAATTTCAATAACTTGTGCTTTAATATCTTTATTCTTAAACTGGTTCAAATCTGACACGAAACGATCAGCAACCATTGATGCGGGTACAAAGCCACGAACACCATTAACATCGACAACTAAACCACCACGTACAGCATTGATAACTTTAGCATCAACTGTATCACCTTCACCAAATGACAAGTTTTCCCATGCCTTACGTGCTTCCAAGCGCTTCTTTGACAACAAGTAAGATACGCCTTCCTTGTCGCTTGTTACATTAGAGATGACAACAGCTTCAACACTGTCGCCAACCTTCAATTCGTCTGCCAGATTAATGTTACGATCGTCTGAGTACTCACGCGCTGGCACAACTCCTTCTTCACCGGTATGCAAACCAATAACTGCTTGGTTATCGTTATCAACGGCTAGTACTTCGCCCGTAACGACATCTCCTACCTTAATTTGATCTGCACTCTCGAGAGCTGCTAAAAGCTCGTTGTTTGTTTCACTCATGACGTCAAACGTCCTCCTACAATTTACACTATGAATATAGTGTACCAAATATTTTAGTTCTTGTATAGTAAAAAACACGGTTTAACCGTGTAAATTAGAAACTAATATTATTTTCGATAATGTTGGCTATTTTAGCCACAACATCGTCAATACTTTGTCCCGTTGTATCCACTAAAATAGCGTCCTTCGCTTGTGTTAATGGACTAATTTGACGATGAGAATCTTTGTAATCTCGCGCTTCAATTTCGCGCTTCAATGTTTCGAGATCAGTAGTCATCCCTTTAGCAACATTTTCTTTATAACGTCGTTGGGCACGTTCATCAACACTTGCTACAAGAAAAATTTTGACATCTGCTTCTGGTAACACAGTTGTGCCGATATCGCGGCCGTCCATAATCACACTGTTGTTATTAGCTATTTCACGTTGACGATTGACTAAATTAGAACGTACATCCGCAAAGGAAGCCACTACAGACACATTGTTTGTCACTTCAGCGGAACGAATTTCCTCCGTGACATCGGTATCATTCAAAAATACACGTTGAACTGGTGTACTAGGTTCAAAGCGTATTTCCGTTTGTGACAATAAGTTTTTTATTTTTTCTTCATCATTATAAGCAATGCCGTTCTTTTTTGCAGCTAAAGTTATTGTTCTGTACATTGCACCTGTGTCAACATACACATAATTTAGCTTTGTTGCTAAAATTTTGGCAATAGTAGACTTACCGGCAGAAGCTGGGCCATCAATGGCAACTTGAAAATTCGTCATAATAATAAAAAGTCCTCTTACTGAATGTTTAGTGCAGTACCAGCATACTGTGTGTAATTATCAACTGTTAACCCTGGATTTAATGCAATAACTTGGCTAGTTGTCATCCCGTGTGTAACTGCAAAATTATACAACGTTTGACTAGCACCCAAAACTGCAGTAGTGGTTGTGGAACTACTTGATGCTGAACTTGATTCAGCCGTCTCAGTAGAAGATGAACTAGCAGATTCCTCACTTGAAGCAGCTTCACTGCTACTTACTGATTCTTCTTCAGAAGAACTTGATGCACTTGACTCGGAAGATGATGATTCAGAAGACTCAGAAGACGTAGATTTAGTAGTTGATGAACGCTTTGTACTTGAAGAAACAGCCGTTTGTGGCTTTGATGATTTTTGATTAGCAATCATGCCATACACAGGTACAAAAGATATAACTGCAAGCGCTAATACAACAAGCAGAACACGAAATCCTTTATTTGGGGATTTTGAATCTGACTTTCGGGAAAATTTTGGTTCGAGTTTATCTTTTTTGGGCCGCTTTGAGCGGCTCATGTTGTTTGGGTCAAAATCGTTCATAGAAACGACCTCCATTTTATTGGTTCACATAAAATTTTACCACACCAACACCGACTTTGCTCATAATGTTTTGTTAAGAATGAAACCTTCTCTGGAGCGGCTGTATTGCCCTTAATATGATCATACTCACGACAAACCATATAATACCCTCGATAAGATTGAACGGTAATACCATACCGATAAAATAGTTTTTTAAACCAATGAATTTAGCAATGTCGAAATTAGCAAACCTCGCATACAAAGGTATAGCTACAAACCAATTGATGACAATCGCAACAATTGTCATGACAAACGTGCTGCTTATTAACGGCAGGATTTTTTTTTGCCAATTACTATACTGCTCAAGGTTGGGCATTGTAATTTTTAAGACTGTGATAAAGGCCAAAACAACCAGTAAATTAACCGGTAGTCCTAAATAAGTGTTAACCCCCTCATTTGCCAAAATTAACTTTAGCAAGGTACGAATTAAAATGACCCACAGTGAAGCAGAATAATTTAACCAATATAAGCCAATGACAACTGGTACGATTGAAAAATCTAGTTTCAAAAAATCGGCACTAGGAATGATTGGCACTTGGGGAAACAGCATCAAACCAAATGAAATAGCGCTTAGTATTGCAATTAATGTAGTACGTTGCACTCGCGTTACAGGAATAATTGACATATTTCTTTCCTCTTGTTTGCTCACCTCACCAGTAGATGCAAACAAAAAACCACAGATTTTGTCAGGGTACAACAAAAAATGCAGCTTTCACTTTCTTTTTTAGACTTCTTTATACCCGACTTTACGGTCGGCTCTGGATTTTGACCAGATCAGCTGCAAAAGCAGGTCGCGGGCTTACCATGAAAATTCATGTCTCACCGCCGGTTGGGACTTACACCCGACCCTGAAGTTATTATTAAATTTGATTTTATTGTATCACGGTGTTACTTACGACGCAACAATTTGTAATCTTGTGCCTTTAAGCGTTTGATCTCTACGCTTGTTAATTTACGATACTCGCCCGGCTGTAGACCAGTGACATCAAAAAAGGCATACTGCTCACGCTTAAGCTTTTGCACTGGTAGGCCAACCTTTGCGAGCATGTTTTTGACCTGATGATTACGGCCTTCATGAATAGTTAGACGGACCATACTTGTTCTTTTTGTCGGCTCAATTCTTTCAATGGAAACACGAGCTGGCGCAGTTTTACGTCCTTTTAGGACCACTCCACGTTTCAAAGGAGCTAGCTTTTCTTCGGTTGCAATGCCTTCAACCTTTGCAACATAAGTCTTATCGACTTTAGTTTTAGGATGCATTAATTGATTAGCCACTACACCATCATTTGTTAATAACAAAACACCAGTTGTATCATAATCTAGACGGCCAACTGGATAAACACGTTGATCCACATCCTCTAAAATATCCAATACCGTACGACGACCTTTTTCATCATCATTGGTTGTCACAACCCCACGAGGCTTATTTAACAGGTAATAAACTAACTTCTCACGCCCTTCAATTGGCGCACCGTCGACCTGTACTTTATCATTTGCAGTAACTTTCGTACCTAATTCGGTAACAGTTTGCCCATTAACTTGGACACGCCCATTGATGATCAATTCTTCTGCGCCCCGTCGGGACGCTAGACCCGCTTGGGCAATAATTTTTTGCAGTCTCTGTGCTTCTTCAGACATTTTCTTTTTCACTTTCTGATTGATGTACATCAAATGCACTCGTAAATAGTTCGCCATCAATATCATCACCTAAATCTAACATATTAAAATCAGGTAACGGAGGTAATTCTTCAATACTTTTCAAACCAAAATAATCCAAAAATTCATCGGTGGTACCAAACATGATGGGACGTCCTGGTTCGTCTTTTCTGCCAACTTCGTGGACTAGTTGCCGTAATGCTAGCTTCTGTAAAGTTCCTGAGGATTGCACACCACGAATTGTATCAATTTCAACACGTGTAATTGGTTGCTTATAAGCGACAATAACTAGTGTTTCGAGTTGTGCTTGCGATAATGTTGCATTTACAGGTGAATCAAAATACTGTTTTACTGTGCCACCAAGTTCCGGTTTAGTCACTAGGCGATACACATCGTCACTTTCACGAATTTGTAATGCACTACTTAAATCAGTATCATACTTTAACACAAGTTCTTCAAGCAATCCTTGTATTGCTGAACGATCAAATCCAGTGATAATGCTCATATTTTTCACGGAAATGCCCTCATCGCCAGATACGAACAATAGTGCTTCTATTTGACTTAAATTATTCATCTTCGCCAAACGCCTCAATTTCTACATAAATTTCTTGTTGTTGGTGCTCTTGGTGTAATTTTAATCTTTTATCTTTGGCCATTTCTAATAACGCCAAAAAGGTGACTACCAAATGCTCCCGCTCGTAAATATCATCAAAAAAAGAAGCAAATGGAATCATATCCCCCGTTTGATGCTGTAAGAAATGTTTATTGATGTTGTTAACAGCTTCCTCAAGAGAATATGTTTCCGCAGTAACATGCCTTCTGATGGGCTTTTCCTGCTTTTTTCGCCGCAATAGTTGAGCAAATGCTGTTTGTAAATCCCCTAACGATAAACCAGGAGCTAAAGTTATGGGATGTTTCAAATTATCAGGAGCCTTCATTTGAGTACGTGGAAAGGATTGTTGTTTTAATTGTTCACGTTCACGCAAAGATTCGCTTGCCACTTGAAATTGTTTGTAGGTCAATAATTGTAGCATCAGCTCTTCACGTGGATCCGCATACTCTTCATCTACGGCATAATCATCTGGCTCTTCTTCTGGTAACAAATCAGCGGACTTTATCTTAACTAAAGTAGCAGCCATCACTAAATATTCACTTGCTACATCAAGCTGCATAGCCTGTTGTGCATGAATAAAATCTAAATACTGAGATGTAATGTCAGCAATTTTCAAATCAAAAATATTCATCTCGGATTTCTTAATTAAGTGTAATAACAGATCGATTGGCCCTTCAAAATCACTTAATTTAATTGTTAGACCGTTTTTCGCGATGTTGCTTTTCTCCATTTGTTAATTAACTTTTGATTATCCAAGGTACCCATTAAGAAGGCTTCAGAATGTTGCTCTTGATAATCAGAAATCATGTCGAAGTAGTTTCTGACACTGCGTGACTCTGGGGTTAAGGCAACATGACGAATTATAGCAATATTATTATTATAAATCTCAACACCTAGAACACCAAGTACTTGTCCTTGAGACTCTTTTTGCCAAACATATAAAGATCTTGCTTCATTATCATGATACCATGCTATTTCCGCATTTAAATGAGATATTTCACGTAGCCCTGGCAGCAACGATAAAATACCCATAATTGTTTTTTCATCTGATTGTCTTGATTGTGTCAACATAATTTTTACGCTCTGGGGTGGTATTCATCATACACTTCACTAAGTCTTTTTTTCGAAATATGGGTATAAATTTGTGTTGTCGAAATGTCCGCATGCCCCAATAATTCTTGAACTATACGCAAATCAGCACCGTTCTCTAAAATATGGGTAGCAAAAGAATGACGAAGTGTATGGGGAGAAACATCTTTAGTTATTCCAGCAGTTGTTACCAACTTTTTTATAATCTTCCATATTCCCTGTCGTGAAATTTGATTTCCACGATCGTTTAAGAAAACATAAGGAGACTCTTTGTCTTTAAGTAAAACGATACGGCTTTCATTAAAATATCGAGTCAGCCAATCAATCGCAATTTCACCAATTGGAATAATACGTTCTTTGTCACCTTTTCCGAGTGTTTGAATCAGTCCCAATTGCAAATGAAGGTCACTCATTTTTAAATTAACCAATTCACTGACACGCAAACCAGTTGCGTACATCACTTCTAGCAATGTTCTATTTCGAAGACCAAGTGGTGTATCTTCTATCGGTGCTTGTAATAAACGGTCAATTTCCTCTATGCTCAAAACTGCTGGTAGGTGCTCTGCTTTTTTGGGTGGGCGAACATCATTCATTGGATTATGAGCGACGACTTTTTCTCGCACTAAATAGCCAAAAAAGTTACGCAATGTCGTAACCATTCTAATCACTGAACTATTGGATTTTCCTAGATCTCTGAGTTTATTCAACCACGACAAGATAACAATATGATCAACTTGATCAAGCACCAGTTTCTCACCATTTAGATACTCACCAAATTGTACCAAATCTTGGTGGTAACTCTTAATTGTATTTTCAGATAAGCCACGTTCAATTCGAATATAGTGTAGATAATCCACTATCGCATTGTCAATTTCTTGCATCATTTCTCAACTAATTTTATACCATCGTCAATTTGTTCAATTAGTCTATCCTTGTATAAATGACCCAAGGCTCGTTTGAACTGACTCTTACTAAATCCAAATTGACGCTTGATTGCCTCTGGGTTACTTTTATCATTGAATGGTAAGAAATGATCCGCCCGTCGTTGCAATTGCAACAATAAGAATTGTGCATCCTCATCCATGGTCTTATAGGCCAAAGGTTTCAGTGATAGATTTAATGTGCCATCATCACGGACGCCGATAACACGTGCATCTACAACTTGTCCTAAACGTGGCTCATCGTCACGTTGCGAAGGATGAATAAAACCAAGATAATATTCATCAGTAATAACCAAAGTACCTGCCATTTTGTTACGATAAACTGTGGCTTTAACTGTGGTCGACTTCATACTTTCCGGTGCGCGACGCGATACAGCATTAATAATATGCTGTTGTGCTATTTCACCCCACAAACGGCCTTTATGATCTTCTTTAATGGCAATCATCAATTTGTCGCCTTTTTGTGGCCAAAGTGTTGAAATCGTTGGTAGATCATCAAGAGAAACAACGATATCCTTATTCGGCAAACCGATTGAAACAAAGACGCCCAAATCATGTCGATTCGCTACGACTGTTCCCCAACCGTATACTGATTTCTGTACAGCAGGCGTTTTCTTGGTAATTTGTAATTTGTGTCCTTCATTTTCATATGCAAAGCCAGTCACAAATCCACCGATTTTGAGAGGCTTCTCAAGTTCTGACTTATCAATTTCATATGTAAAGCCGTCGACTTGTGCAAAGAAATATTTTTCATTTTCATCAGTAACGTTTGCTTTAATTATTGTTCCAACTTTTGGATTCATAGCGTTTTCCTTAACGTACGCAACATCACGCACTTTTTATAATACTTATAGTTTACCATGTGTGGTTTACATAATCTATAACGGTCAATTAACCTTTTAACAGATTTTTCACTTGATTAGCAACAAATTTACCGTCAGCTTTTCCTTTGACTTGAGGCGTGACAATACCCATCACTTTGCCCATATCTTTTGGAGATGTAGCGCCCGTCTTTTGGATTGCGTCCTTCACCAATTCGATAATCTCTTCGTCACTCAAAGGTTCTGGCAAATACTTTGCTAAAATAGCTAGCTCTGCACGAATACCAGCAGCTAAATCTTCTCGATTGCCTTTCTCAAACTCTGTCAACGAATCTTGACGTTGTTTAACTTCACGTGAGAGGACTGTTAATTCTTCTTCCTTTGTTAAATCATGGCCTAAATTAATCTGCTCGTTCATAACCGTTGATTTAACCATGCGAATCACTGACAAAACATCTTTGTTTTTGTCTTTCATGGCCTGCTTTATATCATTATTTAACTCTTCTAATAAACTCATGTATATCAACCTTTCAAAATTTAATCTATTGTTATTCTACCATAAAAGAAAAACGCCACCTAAGTGACGTTTTAGAATCGAATTAACGACCCTTCTTCTTGTTACGCTTTTGTGCTGCTTCAGACTTCAATTTACGAGCAACTGAAGGCTTAACATAGTATTCGCGCTTACGGTATTCTTGGAGAGTACCGTCTTTTGAAACACCACGCTTGAAGCGACGCAATGCATCATCCAAAGATTCGTTCTTACGTACGATGACCTTTGCCATGTGATAACCCTCCTTTCTCGCATTTTATTTCGTTAAACGACATGCAGTAAATACTTATCTATTATGACAGACTTTCACGTAATCGTCAATACTATAAACACTGTAAACATGCATTTTATAGCAATTTCCAACATAATTAGTGATCAAGCTTAGATGTGTGCTTTGTATCCGTCATGCGCCAATAAACTAGCAAACTAATGAACACAACCACAGTAACATAGACGAAAAACAAATTTTCGTGATTTATTTTTTTCAGGTACAAGGCAACGTATTCAACCGTGCCACCAAAAATGGCGACCGTCAAGCCATAAGGCAATCCAACACCTAATGCACGAATTTCAGTTGGGAACATTTCAGCTTTAACAATTGCATTAATTGACGTATAACCTGTAACAATAATTAATCCAGCCAGCATGAGTAAGAAAGCCCCCATCCCCGTTTTCACTTGTTGCAAAGTGAGAAAAATAGGAATTGTAAATATTGTCCCCATAATACCGAACCAAAACAATAATGGTTTACGACCTATTTTATCCGATAATGCACCGGCGATAGGTTGTAAAATCATAAAAATAAATAATGCTGCAAAGTTGATCAGTGTGACTTCTTGTGTTGGTAACCCAACAGAATTAATCATAAATTTTTGTAAATAAGTTGTATAAGTGTAGAAAGCGATTGTCCCACCGAGTGTTAATCCAACTACCGTCATGACAGATTTTGGATACTTTAACAAAAGTCGTAGACTACCATTATTGTTTTTCTTTTGTGCCTTAAATTGGTCAGATTCTTCCATGCTCAAACGAAGGAACAATACTACAATGGCTCCCAGAGAACCAATAACAAATGGAATACGCCAACCCCAGTCAGTCAACATCTCTTCTGATAATACTGATTGTAAAATAATTTGAACACCCAAGGCAATGAGCTGTCCACTGATTAACGTTACATATTGAAATGAAGCATAAAAGCCACGATGCCCGCTGCTGGCCATTTCAGAAAGGTAAGTTGCTGAAGTACCATATTCTCCACCCAACGATAATCCTTGGAATAGCCTTGCCAACACCAAGATGATTGGTGCAGCAATTCCTATTACATGATAACTAGGTGTTATCGCAATTACAAGCGATCCTGCGGCCATAATCAATACTGATAAGGTTAATGCGGCCCGTCGACCATGTTGATCCGCATATTTACCGTAACACTAGACTTCCTAGAGGTCTCATCAAAAAGCCAATTGCGAAGACTCCTGCCGTACTTAATAATGCGGCCGTTTTGTCATGGCTTGGGAAAAATGATGGGGCAAAATAGATAGAGAACGAGGCATAAACATACCAATCGAACCACTCAATTAAATTACCTAAGGATCCCTTTAAAATATTACTGACAATTTTCTTTTCTGTACGTTGCATACGCTCACCTCATAATGTTTTCTTTACTGTAACGAACGCATAAAAAATAATCATCGTCATATTGCACAACTTTTTTAATTTTATTTGTACACAATAAGCAAACATGGCATAATAGTAACAACACAATTGGAGGTCGATTATGAACGTTAAAGAATTATTAGCTAACCCCGTATTAGCAGAATACCCAATTTTAGCAGGCGCCGAAGGGCTCAATCGCGAGATCAACCAAGTGGGTATGATTGATGCACCAGATTTTGATGAATATATTGCTCCTGGTCAATTACTGCTCACTACCGGCTTTTTGTTCAAAGAAGATTGGACATTACTGCGAGACTTAATTATCGCGCTAGATCATCATAATGCTGCTGGCTTGGGCATTAAGACGAACCGGCATTTATCACAGCTGCCACGTGATATTATTATATTAGCCAACAAACGTCGAGTACCAATCCTCATGACCCCAACTGATGAATTGATGCCACAAACAATTCAAAATATTACTGATATTATTCTGAACACTCATACGGGTGAACTGCATCAAATTGTTAATATTAATCATCAGTTGTCAACGATGCAAACTAATAATACTTATCAGCATCTGTTAAATCTTAGCGCGGAAATTTTAGAAGCACCACTAACCTTGTTGGACTCACATTTTCGTGCCTTATATGCCAGTACTGATTTACTTCCACAACGTGACTTTTTCACCAAATTTTTACGAGAAGAATCTGGAATTGATTATTTGAATTTAACTCAAAAAGTGCACGTTACCTTCAATAATACAATTTTCGAGATTTCTCCCATTTTTTCTGCTCTAAACGAAAATAAAGCCTTTGCAGCTATTATGAGTTCGAATAAGACACTATCAGATTTTGAACTTTTAAAACGCGAACAAGTAATTACTGCATTGGGATTTTCAAATTCGAGAACCGATTTGTTAAATGAAACTGAGTTTCGCAACCGTTCTGGCTTCTTTTTGAACATTATGCAACACGGGCTAAGTGATGACGCGATTGACAATTATCTAAAGAACGCAAATATTGATTCTAAAAATCCCTATCGCGTAGCGGTTATTGACTTTACAGCGAAAAAAACAGTCATTGAAACACATCAATTTGAAATATTACAAGCACTGACACGCTGGTTTGTTAACGAATCAAACTGGTCTGTACTCCTATTTTCCTATAAACAGCAACTGATTTTGTTAGTTGATAACAAAATTGATACACGCGCATTTCTCAAAGAACTATACGATTTTCTAACATCACAATCAAAGTTAGAATATAACTTTACCATCGGCTTTTCTCGAGTCGCAGAACCCATTCGTGCATTAGCAGATCTTTATGAACAAGCTAACCATGCGCTTCAGCTGACATCAGTAGCACATCCGATTATGCGATTTAGACCCAAGAGTGCCCAAGAAATGTTAAACTTGTTACCCAAGCAAGAGAGCGATGCTTTTGTGGAAAGAATTCTAGGCCCAATTTTAGACAATCCAAGTCTTCTCAAAACTTTGGAAACCTATATGTTCTTACATCAAAATGTAACAGCCGTCGCTTCTGATATGTTTGTACACCGGAATACCATTAATTATCGCTTGAAAAAAATATCTGAGTTATTAGATGTTAACCTTGACATGCCTGATGTTTTGGTCGATATTCAATTAGCTTTTTTGTTACTTGATTAGGCATAATGCACAATAGATTACCCTATTTTTTGTTCACTAATAAATGAGGGTTTAATGATAACTGTGTTAGAATTGTTATCAATCGAGGAGGCATAATATTTATGAGTCAACAAAAAAACGCAACGATGAATGCCGATGGTACCATACGTGGTTTGAAAAAGAAGCACGTACAGATGATTGCCATTGGCGGTACCATTGGTACAGGACTTTTCTTGGGAGCCGGAAACTCTATAGCTAAAACTGGGCCATCAATTTTGATTGTATACGCAGTACTTGGTGCATTTTTCTTTATGATGATGCGGGGAATTGGTGAAATGCTTTATGCAGACCCTTCCCAACATACATTTGTTTCTTTTATCAGTAAGTATGTTGGTGCTGGAGCGGGATATTTCGCTGGATGGTCCTATTGGATTGGACTACTTTTCGTAGCTATGGCAGAATTAACAGCCGTATCAACTTACGTTAAGTTTTGGTTCCCAAGTTGGAAAACTTGGATAATTCAAATTCTCTTTTTGTTTGTTTTAACTATGATTAACTTAATTGCCGTCAGAGTATTTGGTGAAACAGAATACTGGTTTGCCATGATTAAGATCATTGCTATTGTAGCGATGATTGTAACGGGTCTAATATTAATCTTTACAGGATTTAAGGCGCCCGCAAGTGGTGGTCATACTGTCGCTTCATTTAGTAATGTATTCTCAAACTTTTCACTATTTCCAAATGGTGCTTCGATGTTCTTCGCTGCCTTTCCAATGGTATTTTTCGCCTTCCAAGGTATGGAATTCGTCGGTATCACAACAGCTGAAACGGAAAATCCACGTGAGGTTCTGCCAAAAGCCATTAATACAATTATTATCCGTATTTTGATTTTCTACTTAGGTGCCATGATTATTATTATGTCGATCATTAATTGGCATGTTATCGCTAAAACACCTGAATCAAGTCCCTTCGTTATGGTGTTCCAATTGGCTGGATTCAAAGCGGCTGCTACAATAATTAACTTTGTCGTACTAACATCTGCTGCTTCAGCCTTAAACTCAGCCATCTATTCTGCAGGACGACACTTCTACCAATTAGCTGAAGAGTCAGATTCAAAGTTTATGATTAATTTTCGTGAAATTTCATCAAATGGTGTTCCTGCTAAAGCAATTATATTCACAGCTATCTTAGTGTTAATATCACCAGTGATTAATTCGATACCACAGATTACCAGTGCATTCGGTTTAATTACATCGATCTCATCAAACATGTATATCATCGTTTATGCAATGACAATGTATGCTCATCGTAAATTCCGTGAATCAACTAATTTTATGCCAGATGGCTTCCTGATGCCAGGATACAAGTGGACTAGTCCACTAACATTGCTATTCTTCGTCAGCATTTACGCCAGTTTGTTCTTTCAAGCTGACTCTCGTGTTGCTGCCATCGGCGCAATTTTGTTCACGATAGTATTCGGTTACCTTTCTCACCGAAAGTTTTCTACAAAAAATGCAGTAACCGTGTAAAAAATAAAATAGAACAAAAAAAGGAGACAACATCATGTTGTCTCCTTTTTTATTAACTATAACTCTGGCTCGTAGAAACGTCCCACAGTGTGTTCGATTTTCCAAGTAGAAGAGAAAGCTTGTTCATCAACCTCTTTGATTGCTTCTCGTAACTCAAATCGTTCTTGCTGCGTGATAACGGTTAGTAGCACCGAACGCTCCCTCCCAGTGTAACCACCACGCGCCTCATCGATAATGGTAACGCCTCGTCGAAGCTTATTTTGAATACTATCCACCATTTCATCTGGTTTAGTAGTAATAATCATCACTTGCATTTGCTGCTGTCGTGTATAGAAAACATCTATCATTCGTGAACTAATAATAACACCTACAATTGAGTACAAAGCATACTTCCAACCATATGTTAGCCCAGCACCGACCATAATCAAGGCATTGAAAGATAAATTAATTGGTCCCATTTTAAAGCCGTAATGCTTCTTAACTAGGAGACCAATAACATCTAAACCACCTGTTCCGACGCCATACCGTAATGCTGTACCAACCGCCATACCATTAAGCGCGCCACCAAACATAGCGTTTATTAACGGGTCAGTTGTTAAAACACGCGTGGTATCAAAGACAGGAATTAACGCCGAACTGAGCAAAACTGCTAGCGTTGTAAAGATAGCAAATCTCCACGACAACTTCCACCATGCAACGGCTAACATTGGTAAGTTAACCAAGGCTAGCGCTAAAGCGACGGGAATTCTATCGCCAGTTAAAGTCGAAACAAGTTGGGCAAATCCTGTGAATCCAGAGGAATAAATATGCCCTGGATGCCAGAAATAATTCATTGCAAAGGCAACGATTACACCATAAAATACCGCGCCACCAATACGACCAGCGTATTGGTTTTTCATAAAATTGTGAACAATTTTTTGCATAATCAATATGCGTGTTATACGAGAAAAAATCTAATGTATAACACACATTTATCTCCAAGTTTTATCTAAGCTAATAATAACACGAATTTGTTTGATAACAATTACTCTGCTTCTGGAACAAACAATCCTAATTCGTTCAGTTGTTTGCCTTCAACACGAGTTGGTGCCTCTGTCATTGGTTCAGTAGCTCGTGAATTCTTTGGGAAAGCAATCACTTCACGAATATTTTCTTGGCCAGCTAGTAGCATTGCCAAACGATCCAATCCTAGTGCGATACCACCCATTGGTGGGAAACCATATTCCATACCCTCAAGCAAAAATCCAAAGGCTTCATGTGCTTTTTCAGGAGTAAATCCAAGTGCCTTTAGCATCTTTTCTTGGATATCCATACGATGAATACGAATTGATCCAGATCCTAGTTCGTAACCATTTAGTACTAAATCGTAGCTTTGCGCATGTGCCTTATGAGGATCTTCACCATCATTCAAGTAGTGTAAGTCTTCTTCATTTGGCATCGTGAATGGGTGATGAGCAGCAATCCAGCGGTCAAAGTCTTCAGAGTATTCAAACAATGGCCAATCCACAATCCAAGCAAATGCCCAAGGATTCGTTTGATCAATCAAATCTAATGCTTTAGCTGTTTCACGACGCAAATAATCTAGAGTCGCTGAAACGACATCAGCACGTCCGGCACCAAATAACAACAAATCTCCGACTTGAGCGTCTGCCGAAGCAATCAATGCTGCCTGTGCTTCGTCATCAAAGAATTTAGCAATAGGACCGGTCAAGCCTTCTGGCGCTACTTTCATCCAAGCTAGACCTTTTGCACCGAAACGTTCGATGTATTTTGTTAGCTTGTCAATGTCTTTACGTGAATAATGGTCAGCCCCACCAGGAACAGCCAATGCTTTAACAACACCGCCACCTTTAATAGCATTTGCAAACACACCAAATTCACTATTTTTTACTGTTTCAGACAAATCCTTGATTTCGTAGGCTATACGTAAATCTGGCTTATCAGTACCAAAGCGATCCATAGACTCTTGCCATGTCAAAGTTGGAATTTCAGCTGTATCAAGATCAAAATCTACAACGTCATGCATCATCGCCTTAACCCATGCATTGACCAACTCACGGATTTCATCGGCTGTCATAAATGACGTTTCTACGTCCATTTGCGTGAATTCTGGTTGACGGTCACCACGCAAATCTTCATCACGGAAAGCACGGGCAATTTGGAAATAACGATCGAACCCTGCACCCATCAACAATTGTTTAAATAATTGTGGTGATTGTGGTAAGGCATAGAATGACCCTGGGAAAACACGAGATGGCACTAAGTAGTCACGGGCACCTTCTGGTGTTGATTTTGCTAGTACTGGCGTTTCGATGTTAATAAAATCATGAGTATCCATAAAATGCATGGCGCTACTCATAATTTTTGAACGAATGCGCAAGTTTTTTTGCATCTCAGGGCGGCGCAAATCTAAGTAACGATACTGTAGCTTTAATTCTTCATTGGCATTCACATCATCTTCAATATAAAATGGTGGTGTTTTTGACGTTGACAAAATTTCCGCCTCTGTTACATCGACTTCGATTGTTCCAGATTTTATTTTTGTGTTAATTTGATTTTCAGCACGTTCAATAACATGCCCAGTAATCTTTAGAACATATTCACTACGAACTTTTTCAGCGACTGCTAGTGCGTCCGCATTTGTTGCGTTAAAAGTTAATTGTACGATACCTTCTCGATCACGTAAATCAACGAATATCAAGTCTCCAAAATCACGTCGTTTTTGCACCCAACCGGTCAATGTGACTGTCTGATTTAAATATGTTTCATCAATTAATCCTGCGTAATTAGTACGTTTCATTCCTTGTTCCCTTCTGCATCCATGATAAGTGGTAAATTGGTATAAAGCTCTGACAATTGAACAGACTTTTGTTCGCCATTGGTCATATTCTTGATGTTAACAATTTGTTCTTCAAGTTCTTGCTCGCCAATCGTTATGACATATTTGGCATGATGACGATCAGCTGCCTTGAATTGTGCTTTCGCTGATTTTGACAAATAATCACGTTCAGCAACGTAACCAAATGAGCGAACAGCTTGAACAATTTTTGTTGCGATAACATCAGTAGTATCACCGATGTTAACTACGTAAAAGTCTAAATTCTGTTCCTCTGTTGGAGCAACATTTTGCGCTTGCAATAAATCCAACAAACGTTCTACACCAATACCAAAGCCAACACCTGGTGTTTCCGGACCACCAAATTCCTCAACCAAACCAGAGTAACGACCGCCACCAGCAATCGTTGCAGCGCCTTTTAAACTTTCATCTGTAGTCATGATTTCAAAAATTGTGTCGTTATAATAATCCAATCCTCGAACCATTGTTGTGTCAATGTCAAAGTCTAAATTCAATGCAGTTAAAATATCTTGCAACTTTTCCCAGTGTTTAGTCGATTTTTCAGACAAAAAGTCCAGGATTGATGGTGCATCTGCAACAAAGACCTGATCACGGGGATCTTTAGAGTCCAATACACGTAATGGATTTTTTTCTAACCGAGCTTGTGAATCTGCAGATAGTTCATCAAAATGAGGTTTCAGATAATCAATTAAAGCTTGTCGGTAAGCATCCCTGGACTCCTTATCTCCCAAGGTATTAATCGCAACTTTCAAATTTTTTAACCCAAGCGTTTGGAAAAAATCAATGACCATCGCAATTACTTCAGCATCTAATGCGGGCGAATCTGATCCGAATACCTCTGCACCTATTTGATGGAATTGACGGAAACGACCAGCCTGTGGCCGTTCATAACGGAACATCGGCCCCATGTAAAATGCCTTATATGGTTTGTCAAATTCCGGTCCATATAATTTATTTTCCACATATGCTCGGACGACACCTGCGGTACCTTCCGGACGCAAAGCGATATGACGATCACCCTTATCATGAAAATCATACATTTCTTTTGTCACAACATCAGATGTATCACCAGCTGAGCGTGAAAAGACTTCGAAATTTTCAAATAACGGTGTGCGAATTTCTTTGAAATTATAGTCACCAAATAAAACACGGGCAACTGCTTCTACATGTTGCCACTGTACTGTTTTTTGAGGTAGTAAATCTGCTGTTCCTTTGGGACGTTGAAATATTGGTTTTGCCATAGTTGTTATCGTTTTTAGTGTTTTTTATCAGAATTTTGAAGTATACGACATGTTAGTTAACATATTCATCGCTATCCAAAAATAATCAACCACTGCAAACGTATTTCCTCCATTATTTTTTATCTTGCTATATAAAATCCGAAAAAAACGCCCTCAACGATTTCTCGTTAAGGGCGCAAATGCACGGTACCACCTTAGATTTTAACATTTTCATGTTACTTTAATTGCTTAACGCGCAACCACGAGCTATCTTGATCAATAGCAACCTCCAAGGTGTCCAAAATTACGTCTTTGTTTTGCTCGCATCTTCCGCAAAATTTCTTCATGTCCAGACGGTAATTTTTCCAATTCATCGGTTCTAATATAGATAATCATAGCTGTAAGGCTGAATAAAGTCAAGTGAAATATTTAATCTGTTATCTTATAAGTCACCGTGTATTCCTTCACCTGATTAGCTGGCAGCACAATATCCCCAAATCCCTCATGATTCACGGCGTCCGGCAATGTTTGCATTTCAACAGCAAGTGCTGTGAATGGTGCATTTTCTGCCCAATCATCATCGTGATCTTTGATTCCTGGATTAGTCATAAAAATAACAACACCATTCCGATCTGAAGCGACTGTTAGTGTTCGACCACTAACAGGCTCTTGCACAATAACACCAACTTCATCACGCTGCTCATCTAGCAACCAGGCGTCATCAAATTGATCATCCCCAATTTTACGTAGCTGTGAGAAGTCAAATTTGGAATGCTGATTTTCTACCAATCGGCCAGTAGGAATTGTTTCGTCATCTACTTCAACATGTTTGTGAGATGCCACTCGCAACTCATGATTTGTGATATCAGCATCTTTTCCAGCTAGATTAAAATAAACATGTGTCATAGGATTATACAGTGTTGGTTCTGTTGATTCACCACTAAACTTAATTGTTAACTTATCGTCGTCATAAAGTGTGTAAGTCACATTCATCTGTAATTGGCCAGGAAATTCATCCTCAAACGTATGTGACAAAACAATTTCTGCAGCGGTACCCATGTTGCGTGCTGTTCCTTGCCAGTTAATCGTATCAAAACCATTTACACTTGAATGTAAGACATGCCCATTTTCATTTGGTGTTAATGTGAATGACGTGCCGGATAAATTGTATGCAGTTTTAGATAATCGACCACCCACACGTCCAATAGTATTTCCAAAATGAAAAGGATTGTCTAAGTAATGCTCTAAATCATCAAATTGAACAAGCAATTCTTTTTTCTCTCCTGATCGCTCAATAGAAAAAGACTGCCATGTCGCACCATACGATATAACTGTTACTTGAGTATGATTAATGTTTTCTAACGTGAACGCGGTTACCTTTTCGCCATCAGGCAATGTACCAAACACTTCTTCTGTAACTTTCATATGCTACCTCTTTCATTTAATTAAAAATTTTGTTTAAACTATTTATCTAACCCAATAATAAATCACTTGAATAACACATAACAAGTATTATCACTTATCAATAAATATTTTTAAAAAATGATATACTAATGTTGGAAGCGCTATCATTTTATTTTTAAAAAGGTCGTTAAATTATGGAAAAATCATTATTTAATATCGTTAATGAGCACACGCTTGAATCAAGTATATTCTTTGATTTTTCTGGCGTTAGTAAGACTTTTTCTGGTCATGCTTCTGGCCCATTAAAACGTTCACATTATTTGCTTCACTTTGTCTTAGAAGGCCAAGGAACTTACTTTACCATGAATCATAAATATACCCTGAAAGCAGGTGACTTTTTCCTTATACGACCTGATGAAACAATTTTTTACCAAGCTGATTTGAATAATCCGTGGCATTATGCATGGATATCCATTGGTGGTACTGAAACAGCGCAATTAATTGAGAACTTCTCGCCTTTTCGCAATCACCATGATACTTTCTCTTGCGCAACTGTTGAAAATTATCTTAAATTAATTGTTGAATCACTAACGTTAACAAGTCATAGGCCACAAACCGAATTGCGATTAAATCAAATTGCTAGTGAAATACTCCTGTTGCTAATGAAGGAAAACACTTGGAACGTCGTTGAGCATCAAAACGCAACAATACGCCCCATGTCAGAATACACTAAATTATCATTGGCCTATATCAATAATAACTTTACTTATGACACATCTATTACTGACATAGCTGATGCTATCAAAATCAACCGTTCTTACCTCTCGCGACTCTTTAGACGAGATGTAGGTATTTCACCAAAAAAGTTTTTATTACGCCTTCGTATTAACGAAGCTTGCCAATTACTTCAAACAACCCAGTTATCAATTAATCAAATTTCCGAAAAGGTTGGTTTTAGCAATCCATCTGTTTTCGGCCACTCATTTACAGAGCTCATCCATGAAACACCCAGTGCATATCGAAAACGAAGAAGTTTCAACAATATCCAAGAACAACACTCATTAGAATGGCAACAGATCAATGATATTTTAGGACATTTAAGTGCTGTGCAGCAATCTACTTAATCATTAAGCTTAGTCGTGCCATTGCCAACATGTGCCACGTAAAATTCTGGGGCATAGCCGACCACATTCATATAGTCATCATAGACTTTGTTTTCAAAATTGGAAATGGCTGTTTCTTTAACAAGTGCTATTGCACAACCACCGAATCCAGCACCTGTCATTCGTGCTCCTAAAACACCTGGCTGTTTTTGTGCGGACTGCACTAGCGTATCTAATTCAAGTCCAGTAACTTCATAATCTGCTTTTAGAGAGGCATGAGAATCATTCATTAGTTGTCCAAATGTTTGCAAATCACCGTCGGACAACGCTTTTTTTGCTTTTAAAGTGCGCTGATTTTCATAAACTGCATGACGTGCTCGTTTTACGAGTGTTTCGTCGTGAATTAATGCAACATTGTCATCAAATTCTTCATCAGTCAATTCACCTAATGAGTTAATATTAAGTTCTGTTTGTAATAACTTTAAAGCAGTTTCACATTGTGCGCGCCTTTCATTGTACTTCGAATCGCCTAATTCACGACGTTTATTCGTATTCATAATAACAATCGCATATTCACCAAGAACAATAGGAACCAACTCATACGTCAAAGTATTTGTGTCTAACAAAATAGCCTTTTGTTCTTGACCAAAACCAATTGCAAACTGATCCATAATGCCAGTATTGAGACCAAAGTATTCATTTTCAACTTTTTGACCAATTTTAACTAATGATAACCTAGAAACATCCAGATCAAACAAATCCTCTAAAACAACACCCACTAATAACTCTAACGACGCTGATGAGGAAAGGCCTGCACCATTGGGAATGTTGCCCTCGACCAACAGATCAAATCCTGTGTCGAGTACATAACCCTGCTCTATTAATTTGACGATAACGCCTTTAACATAGTTGGTCCACCCATCATTTTCGTCAAAATCAAGCTTCTTATAGTCTAACTGAACTACGCCTTTTTCATCAAAATTAACCGAATAAACTAAAATACGATCATCATCTCGTTTTCTGGCAACACCGTAAGTCCCATAGGTAATTGCAGCCGGAAAAACGTGACCGCCATTATAGTCCGTATGCTCACCAATTAGATTAATCCGACCTGGCGAAAAATACTGTTGGGTTTCGTGAGGGCCAAACTTTTCAGCAAACTTCGTGTTTAGTGCCTTAATTCTTTTCATGAGTAGTCAACCTTTCAAATTATACTAATTACTTCTTGCTATAGCGTAATTCAAGTTCTGCAACTATCTTCGCATGCTTTTTTTCAGTTAGTGTCACTTTAAACATGAAAATAAGTAAAGAAATAATCATCAATGCTGCAGGAATATAAAATGCATATAATTTATAAGTATGGATGCCGCTGGCCGTCATATCATTAAATGTTGCATTTCCGGTCATACCAGCAGCAATTGCAACAAACCCAACAATAGCATTTGAAAATGCGCCAGCTAATTTATCTAATAACGGACGTAATGACAGTGTTACGGCCTCGTTCCGCTGACCATTTTTCCATTGTCCATACTCCACAGAATCTGTAATCGTCATTAACACTGACAAAAAGATAAGTTGTTGTGGGAAATAAAAGAATACTAAGCCAAGGCCAACAATCCACAAGTTACTACCGGCTATTGTAAACATGACATATGCCAGTACCATCAGGGCAATACCACTAGCAAACACATAACGACGTGTCATTACTTTGGCCAAGAATGGGAATAAAGGCACAGCAATTATACCAGTAATCATTGAAATCACACCAACCATCGCAAACTCTGTTACGTGACCGATAACAAATTTAAAATAAAACAGCAGCACGCCTGTGGTTGCTACGTTGGCAATTGCGTAAAACATGTAAGATAGTGCTAACCAAAGCAACTGATCATTCTTAAGGATGGCCTTAAAAACGTCAATAATATTGTATTTTTCGCTGGCTTGTGTCCTTAAAACGGTTTCGTTTTCTTTTGAAAATTTAGCTGTTACTATTGCTGAACCAGCTGACAAAACCGCAACAATTAATGCAAACCAGAACCAGCCAGTTGCACTCTCTTTACCACTACCACCCGTGAGCACAGTAAAGAATGCCACAATAGGTACAACCAAGGCAGTTGTACCATTAGCACCCAATGATGAACCAAAGCGAGCAAATGTTGCTAAAGTACCACGTTCCGCAGTATCAGTTGATAACGCCGGAATCATTGACCAAAAGGCAATATCTTTGAATGAGTAGAAACTATCCAAAATGATAAAAACAATTGTAAACAGTACGAGGTAGAGTGTTGGGTTACTAACAGATAAACCGAAAAAGTTTGTGAAGATTGCCAGTAAGGATATACCCGAGACAACTCCACCAATCACTAACCAAGGTTTGAATTTTCCAAATTTGGTTCGTGTATTATCAATAATACTACCAATAATCGGATCAAAAATAATTTCTACTAAGCGAATACCGACGACTAGTGAGGTAACAATACCAATATACTTGGACTCAGTCGCCTTATCACTCCCCGCAAATAGTGTGCTTGTAACAAAAATCATGAAATATGTTGATAACGTTACATAATACGCATCGTGCCCGAATGCACCAAAAGCGTATGAAAAACGTTGCTTCATTTTATCAGACATCTTTCGACTCCTTATATTTTATTAAGTTCAGGGTATGTATTAACAATACTATGTAAGCGTTTACAAATAAAGTGTAATTTGTATCCTTTTTTCGTTGTTTTGTGATATTTATTGAAAAATAAAAACCCGTCGCCGGCGAGACGTTGGGTTCTGTCTTTTAAATAAATTGGGATAATCCAGAATGAAAGAAACTATTACGCTTGATTGGCTGCATATTCGCTCAATGCGCGATCAATTTCAAGCAACTCCTCTGGTGAAAATGATAGATTGTCCAAAGCTTTGACATTTTCTATGACCTGTTTGGGATTACTAGCACCAATCAAAACACTAGCCAACTCAGGAATTCGTAAATTCCAAGCAAGTGCCATTTGTGGTAGCGTTTGACCTCTCCTTTGTGCAATTTGATTCAACTTTTGCACCGTATTAATTGTTGGTTCAACTTTTTCTGTTGTCAAAAAGGGGATTGTTACTTTGTTCGCACGTGAATTATTTGGAATACCTTTCAAGTATTTATCTGACAACAATCCTTGCGCTAAGGAGCTAAATCCAACCGCACCTTTTTTATTTTCTCCTAATGTCGTAAACAAACCTCGCTCAGCTTTACGATCAAACATATTATAACGTGGTTGATGAATGATGAATGGCGTCTTTAATTCTTTAAAAATATCGATAATCTCTTGTGTTTCTTGACTTGAATATTTAGAAATACCAATATAAAGCGCCTTCCCTTGACGAACCAATTGGTCTAAAGCTTGTGCGGTTTCTGCAACTGGCGTCATCGGATCAGGACGGTGACTATAAAAAATATCAAAATAGTCTAAACCAGTGCGTCTTAAACTTTGATCTGCACTGGCAATGATGCTTTTTCGAGAATTCCAATTACCATAAGGACCTGGCCACATTTCGTGACCAGCCTTGCTTGCAATAACCATTTCATCTCGATAAGGTTTCATATCCGTAGCCATAATCTTGCCGAAATTTTCTTCAGCACTTCCTGGTATAGGACCATAATTATTGGCTAAATCAAAATATGTGATACCTAAATCAAAAGCTTGGTGAATAATTCCCTTTTGGTTTTCGTAGGGATCCACACTACCAAAATTATTCCAAAGGCCCAAACTAATAGCTGAAATCTGTAATCCACTGTTGCCAATTCTGTTATATATCATTTTCTCGTAACGATTTTTATTAGCGCTATACATTTGCTTCTCCTTCTGCATTTGACCACGAAAAACTATAATGATAATGATCGTTTGATAATAAAAACTCTGGCGACACGCTTGGAGACCAAGAATCATCGCCACCAACACCCATATGATAGCCATCAATGTTCAACCAAACACCCTCTTCAGGTTTTAATAGGTGTTGATGCGTGACTGCTGACAATTGTGCTTGACTAAATTGACTCAAATTAAATGAAAAACGTTGTTCGAGTGCCCGAATGACATGATGATCAAATTTAAGATACGCCACTTCAGTACGCAAGCCATTTTCACTAGGAAAAACATACGGTGTATAAAGTTCCTTCAAGGAAGCATCCCATTTGCCACGAATAGCCGCTGAACGCCTATCTGGATAGTTTTCCATTGGTCCCAATCCACTATAAGTCACTGCGTCAGTCGTTGCGTTAATTTGAACACTCAATCCAATACGTGCTGGCTGTGGATCGGCAACTTGCCGCCAAACATCCACATACACTTTTAAATCACCAACATGATTTATTCGATATTCTTTACTAGATATAAACATGATATGTTGATCAATCGGTGATAAAAATTGATGTTGTGTCGTGATTCGTACCTCATCTTTTAATGCTGTCCAATTGAATTGCACAAGCTTTTCATTCAAGTGATTGAACCCTGTTGCTTGCCATCTTTCAAACCAAGCATTTGGATCAATATTTGTTACCTCACTCACTCCAATATCATTATCCAAAGCTGCTCTACTAAATTGATCTTTCAATGGAGTCAGTACTTTTTCCTGCCCATTCTTTATCCAATTAGATAACCAACCTGTACGCTTATTAAACTGCCAGATAGCATCATCTAAAGAAATGGACAAGGAGTCTGTCGCATCATTTATAAGGAAATCTTCATAATCATCAGATGATCGTACGTCACTAATCATTATCGGTTTATTTCTCAAAATAAATTGCTTGTAAGCCAGTAATGTACCAGACCGGATAAGGCCATCAGTGCTATCTTGAACAATCTGGCAGTTCATATAAACATCTTCATTGCTGTTATCGGAGAAATTCAAACTGACTCTCTCTTCAGTTTGGGGTGCCAAATTGAGTTTGATTTTTTTAGTCTCAATCACCTGATCATTTGACAAAATTTGATAAATTAAGGTTGCATCATTGACTGTTTTGAATAAATGCTTATTTGATACCGTCATATAGTTAACTTTTCCAGTTGGATCTTTTTCCAGTTGGAAAGCGAAATATTGTTGACAGTATTTTGCCTCCAGCAAGGCTGGTTTTGGAGTGCGATCGGGAAATAGTAACCCATCCAAGCTAAATTGGCGATCATTAGGATAATCACCAAAATCACCACCATAAGCATAATATGATTGGCCTTCGTTATTTTTTGTGAGCAGGCCCTGATCTACCCAATCCCAAATGAAGCCACCCTGAAGTCTTGGATATTTTTCAAAAGCCTCCCAATATTTATTAAATCCACCTAAACTATTCCCCATGCTATGCGCATATTCACACAATATCAGTGGTCGATTTTCTTTTGACAAGCCAATCCATTTTTTAATAGCCCATTTTGAGTTGACCTCTTCCACTTGATCTTGGTCAACACGTGCATACATCGGTGCAATAATGTCCGTTGCCGGTGTATCAGCACCACCACCCTCATACTGAATTGGACGAGAGGGGTCGGTATTTTTAATCCATTGATACATTGCATCATGATTATGTCCATAGCCAGACTCATTCCCCAACGACCAAATAATAATTGATGGATGATTATAGTCTCTCTGAACCATTCGTGTCACTCGCTCCATCATCAAGGGTAAGTATTTAGGGTCATTTGTAAGGTAATTCATTGGCTTGACACCATGTGTCTCGATATTTGCCTCATCTACTAAATATAATCCATATTGATCACACAGCTCGTACCATCGTGAAGCGTTGGGATAATGAGAAAGCCTTACTGCATTAAAATTATGCTCCTTCATCATACGGATATCATCAATCATTGTTTTTTCATCAACATAGTATCCTGTTTTTGAATTAAATTCATGCTTATTGACACCACGAATTAATAACGGTTGATTATTTAAAGTCAGTAAACCATCTTTAATTTGAACCTTCCTTATACCAACTTTCTTATTTTCAATTTGATAGTTTTCTTCCCCATCGTGCAAAGAAACTTTTATATCATATAAATTTGGTACTTCAGCTGACCATAATGCCGGATTTTTTACTGGTAATTCTAAACTAACTTGACCATCATTAGTACCACGTTCGTCGATTACTCGATTACCAAATTGTTCTGTTGCTTTGAACAAGCTCATACCATGGTAAAATAATTCAGCAGTCACACTCAAGTTATCCGCCGAATTTCCAACTAATTGTGCCCTAACCTCAACAGTTGCGTCATCAAGATCTTCATCCAGTTTTGTCTCAATTGCTAAATCCTGAAATCTTGTTTTTGGAACACGAATAAGATCAACATCACGGAAAATTCCCGACATTCGCCACATATCTTGATCTTCAAAATAGCTCCCCTTGCTCCACTTCAACACCAAAACCGCGATACGATTTTCACCAGCTCGCAATTCTTCAGTGATGTCAAATTCTGCTGGTAAGCGACTGTCTTCCGAATAGCCGACCCATTCTCCGTTAACCCAAAGATAAAATGCAGACCCAACACCATTAAAGACAACATGCGATTCTGTGTTATCTGCTAACCATTTATTATCAAGAAAGACCTTTTTGGAATAAGCGCCAACCGGATTCTCAGTCGGCACATACGGTGGATTTACTGGAAATGGGTAAGTAACGTTTGTATAAACAGGAACATCATAGTCCCCCTGTAACTGCCAATTACTAGGAACATGAATAATTTTTGACGTAGGCAAGTCTTTTTTTCGCCATTCTTCGTCAATGTCTGATAGATTTTCAAAATAACTAAACTGCCAAGGTCCATTGAGGCTTTTTCGTGGTTGTTTAATTTCTCGTTTGTTTCGTTCATTAGCGTAGCTCATACTCGTGTGTAGTGGTAATCGATTCCAATTCGTTACCACTGGATTTTCCCAATCATGGCGTGCTAATATTTGTTTTATACTTGTCATATTTAATCCTCGAGAATTCTTCTGCCAAATTATACACACATCTTATCATCGATGTTCAGAAATGTAAACGCTTACCTATCGGAGTTCATCTACTTTTGGGACGCAAAGAACTTGTTAACCCTTTATTCATCACTATTGAATAGCTTGAATACGACAGCAACTGCAACTATAATGAAGGAATTAGGAGTGTTGTATTAATTTCATTGATTCATTGGAGGAAATAATGGACAAGAATAGTAATCCACACGTGTTAAAAAAAATACCTTTGTCTTTACGCCATCATATGACGATTCCTTGGGCCACTTTTATTAAAAGCGAAAATATTCCAGCTAAAAATGCTAGTCTCCAGGAACGCGCCTCAATTGTTGGTCGAATTGGTATTCTCATGTTGTCTTGCGGTACTGGCGCATGGCGAGTGCGAGATGCAATGAATAAGGTTGCTAGAAAACTAGACCTCACATGCTCTGCCGATATTGGATTAATTTCATTGGAATATACTTGTTTTAGCAATAATCAAAGTTATTCTCAAGTATTATCGCTGCCAAATACAGGTGTAAATACCGACAAGCTAAATATTTTAGAGCATTTCGTTAACAATATCCAAGATGATTTTTCATCTTTAACTATTGGTCAAATTCATCATACGATTAACGACATTCAAAATCGACCAAAGCAATATACGCCGATCATCTCTGGCCTTGCTGCTGCTCTAGCATGTAGTGCGTTCATTTTTTTACTTGGCGGCGGTATTCCAGAGATGATCTGTTCATTTATTGGTGCTGGGATTGGAAACTATGTCCGTTCAATTTTAGGTAAACATGCTATAACCACCATTGTGGGCGTCGCTATCAGTGTTGCCACAGCATGCATCACCTATATGTTTGCATTTAGAATATTCGAATTTTATTTCCATATTTTAGCTCAGCATGAAGCCGGATATATTGGGGCTATGCTCTTCGTTATTCCTGGTTTTCCTTTTATTACTAGCATGTTAGATATCTCGAAATTAGACATGCGCTCTGGTTTGGAAAGACTAGCTTATGCCATAATGATCACGCTAATTGCCACATTAGTGGGTTGGTTAGTCGCTTCGCTGGTTCATTTTAGACCAGCAAATTTTTTGCCACTTGGCTTATCGTCAGTCACACTGATGTTACTTCGTATCCCAGCCAGTTTTTGCGGCGTATTTGGTTTCTCAATCATGTTTAACAGCTCGAAAAAAATGGCTGCTGTGGCTGGATGCATTGGTGCAATTGCCAACACTCTGCGACTAGAACTAGTCGATTTAACTACTATTCCTCCCGCAGCGGCGGCATTTTTTGCCGCTTTGGTTGCAGGATTAATCGCATCGATGGTCAATCGTTACAATGGTTATCCAAGAATTTCCTTAACTGTTCCTTCCATCGTCATTATGGTGCCTGGTTTGTATATCTATCGTGCAGTATATAGTATTGGTAATAACCAAATCGGTATTGGCGCGCTATGGATGACCAAGGCTGCTTTAATTATCATGTTCTTACCACTGGGGTTGTTTGTGGCACGTGCCATACTAGATAAAGACTGGCGGCATTTTGATTAATATAAACAAAAAAGCAGTAATACTCTAAATTAGAGTATTACTGCTTTTTTAAAAGAATATCAATATCCTTTATTTAGATCAACAACATTTTGAACGAACGTACCATCAGCCATAAATGAAGGAACATTTTTTTCAAACAAACGAAATAATCCACCAACACGACCAGCACTTTCTTGTTCACCCCAACTTGTATGTTGTGTCAATAAGATTTGTGGCCGCTCAAATAATGGATGATTCATTGGTAATGGTTCAGGTGTTGTGACGTCTAATGCAGCATATTTGACACGAGAATCATCAATTGCTGAAAGTAGGTCGTCCTGATTCAAAGTTGTGCCACGCCCAATATTGATAAACAAAAACAATTGATTAAACTGTTGGAAAAAATGCTCATCAAAAAAGTTTTCGGTTTCTTTTGTCCCTGGTAACCCGTCAACAACAACTTGCGATTTAGCTAGTGCTTCTTGATAGTCAGAAATCGCATAAGTTGCATCGAATCCTTCAACTGGACGACCTGTAGTATTTACACCAAAAACTACACCGCCCAATGATTTTACAGCGTGAGCAATTTGCTGTCCAATTCGACCAGTACCAAACACCAAAACTGGTAATTCACTCATCAAATACTGATCTGTAAAAGGCTCCCAATGTTTTCGTGTAGAATAAACATTTAAGCCACGAGCAAAGTGGAGAATATAGCCCAAAACAGTTTGAGCTATAGGTACCGCTTTTAACCCACTCGCATTTGTCACAGTAATTTGACGCTCCTGTAGTGTTTTCAAGGGTAAGTAGTCAACACCAGCCGATTGCGCCTGAATCCACTTTAATTTTGATTCTGGGTTAGCAAGGATTTTATGCCCAATTTCTGTATCCCAAGCATAACTTATCAATACCTCAGGTAATTGCTCATCGGTAATCGTGTCCGGTGTCACAACGCTAATATCATATTGTGCAAGAAATTCACGATTTTCTTGCGTTATTGCTTTCACTGCCAGTAATAATGCCATTTTAATTCATCTCCAATAATACTTGATTTATCACTGATATGATAAATAATTTTAGTGATGTTGTGCAATGACCCAATTCATAGGCTTCAGCACTACCTTTAATTATACGAGATTTCTAAATAATTAACATTAAAAAGATTCATCGTTAGCTATTGCACAATTCCCTTCTAAGCGTTATAGTAGTTTTATCATATTTTTCTAAGAAAGAAGGACGTATTATGTCAGAACAACGAAAGGCTAAAGCTGAAGATTTTGATTGGGACAACTTGGGATTTGAATACCATGACCTTCCTTATCGTTTTCGTGCCTATTATAAAGATGGTAAGTGGAGCGAAGGTGGTCTCGAAACAGACTCAAACATTCCAGTCAATGAGGCAGCAACCGGACTTCATTATGGTCAAACAATTTTCGAGGGGTTGAAAGTTTATCGCCGTAAGGATGGCGGTGCAAACATTTTCCGTCCTGACCGTAATGCAAAGCGTCTACAAAATTCAGCCGCTCGTTTGATGATGGCTCCCGTCCCCGAAGAACTTTTTGTGCGTGCTTTAAAAGAAGTTACGAAGGCAAACCAAGATTTCATCCCACCTTACGGAACTGGCGCAACACTTTATCTACGTCCCTTTGAATTTGGTGGTGGCCCAGTTGTCGGCGTGCATCCAGCAGATAACTATGTCTTTGAAGTATACGCAACTCCTGTTGGTGCTTACTACAAAGGTGGATTAACACCAACAGCCTACGTTACTAATCATTATGATCGTGCTGCTCACGGTGGTACTGGTGCAGCCAAGGCTGGTGGTAACTATGGTGCCTCAATGCTTGCTGGTGATGAAGCCCATGCTGCTGGTTATTCTGATGTTGTTTACTTGGATCCTCGTTTGCATGAAAATATTGAAGAGTTGGGATCAGCCAACTTCTTCGGTATCACAAAGGATGGTCGCTTCTTAACACCAAAGTCACCTTCAATCTTGCCATCTGTAACCAAATATTCATTGCTTCAAGTAGCTGAAGAACTTGGCCTAAAAGCTGAAGAAACAACTATTTCAATCAATGATCTTGATCAGTTTGCTGAAGCTGGTGCAATGGGAACTGCTGCTGTAATTTCTCCTGTAGGTTCAATTACACATAACGGTAACAAGCACGTATTCTATTCTGAAACAGAAGTTGGTCCTTGGACACAAAAGCTTTACGATCGTTTGACAGCCATCCAATATGGTGACCAAGAAGGTCCCGAAGGCTGGGCAGTTGACGTACCACTTGATTAATATACTAAAAAACGTCTTAGTGACGTTTTTTATTTTGTACTTAAAAAGTATTGACAGCGCTGCAGATTCTTGTTATTCTATTATAGTTGTTTGATTCAAGCAAATAACAAATTGATCATGGCTCGTTGGTCAAGTGGTTAAGACGCCGCCCTTTCACGGCAGAATCGAGAGTTCGATTCTCTCACGAGCTACTAATTAAGTTACAACTTTGGTTGTAGCTTTTTTTGTTTCTATATATCAATAAATCAAAAAATAAGAGCCTAAAATGGCTCTTATTTTTGCTTAATCACAAATGATTTCTTGTTTTTTTGTTTAGCTGCAGCCACTTTTGCTCTTGATTCTTTTTTATGAGTTACGGGCCGATGATGCTTACTTTTATTCTTATTTTTGGAACGCTCGTTCACCTCAGGAACACGAGGATTAATATTTTCTAGAACAAAGTATGGTGCGCCAAAATTCACATATTCATACAAATAATCCTGTAAAGATTGAATTTTATCATGATTATTCACTGCTTTATTATTATTATAAAAGCCCTTCAAGCGTAATTGTTCAGCAGAAATATCCCCTACAATATAATCATACTGAGCTAATAGCGGTGTGTATCGTATGGCTAGTTTATCTTCATCAAAGGCATCTTTAAAGTCTTCAACTATTTCTAGCGTCAAACGGTCAATTTCAACCTCATTACCCAGCTTTTTAACTTTATAAGTCCCTTTGCGTTCCTCTTGTTGTTTGAGTGTACGTTCTTTTAGTGTGTCGTGATCCATTAGTTATCCTTATATTTATTCGCATAATAATTTGCCATAAGTTCACGCAAAAGTAGATTTAATTCTATTTTTGCTGGCGCTTGCGCTACATCTGGGAAAAAAGAAATCCACTTGTAATGATCGAGTGTCGCTATTTTATACAATTTACCTTTATCGATCGTCTCTCCATTATACAAAACTTCACCATTCTTTTGTCGATCAATACCATCAAAGCGCATATAACCAAAAATTTTACCTCGAAACCCACTACCTTTCATAGGATACTGCGCTAAGTTCGTTATCTGTTCGTCAATACTGTGCAATAAGGAGAGCAGCTTTTCTCCAGATATGGTAATTAGCATTGGATTAATTGCGTGTGGCATACTTTCTAGTAGTTCATAGCGACTTAGTTTTCCTTTTGGTAACTCTTCACTAAACATCCCTGTAGAAATCATTGACACTGGCACATTATAATACTGCTTCAAAGCACGTAAGCCATCATAAACTTGTTCATCTGATGTTATCTCACGAGGCAATGTGCACACGTACTGTTGTTCGAGTAATTCTCGCCCTTTAGCAATCCAACCCCGAACTGTTTTATAATCATCATCGTTTTCTGCTAACTCATAAGTGGGTGTTGCTATCGCCGACTTATGAATAATTCGATGACCCTTGATAGTTAATGTGATATCACCGACATTTTCGCCATAGCGCCCTGCCGCTGCTAACAGAGTGCCACTAACCATTTTACCTTGCGGTAGCAGATGATGCGTATGGGCACCCATAATAACATCTACGTCATATTTCTGAGCAATATGCTCATCTGTTGGCAAACCTAAATGAGAGAGTAACAAAATAATATCTACTTGATCACGCAAAACTGGTAAGTACTTGTCTAACGTCTCATCAATAGCAATGGGATCCCAGCCAAGTGCCGGATAAGTTAGTTGGTATGGCGCTGTTAATCCTATGACACCTATTTTCGTGTTATCTTTAGTGGTCAAAATTTTATAATTTTTAGCCCACTTAGGTTGTGTATCATGAGGCATTTCCTTCAAATTAGCCAATAATACATCAAAGTTAGCATTATCATATAAATGATTCATGGTGTCATGTGAGAAAACAAGCCCCTCGTTGTTTCCAATAGTCACACCATCATAATGTACATCATTCATTAACGAAACATTGCTCAACCCCTGAGTTGCTTCAGTCAATGGATGTAACCTGTCGATTGCATCCCCAATATCAAATGTAAAGCTCTCATCATACTTAGCCTGACCTGCTAATAAATAGCGTGATATGCGCGGCCAATTTTCGAAATGCGAATGAATGTCATTTGTATGTAATAAGTGAATTGTCCCCATTGGTTTCCTCTCTAGCCGATTACGAAATGATTTATATTTTAATTTTACACCTATCTACGTAAAAAGACGTCAACCGACGTCTTTTTATTGTCCAAAACGATACAAAAAATGACTAAAATCGTCCAAATTTGCAGGAAAAGCATTTAATCCCCAAATTAATTGCTCTTTTTCCCCTGGTACTTTGAAACGAACGCCCCATTCATCATTTTTACTAGGATCATCATAAGATGGGCCACGGTATTCACTCATCCAAGTCGTAATATAGGCCATTGCCTCCTCTGAAAAATGATCCCAAACTTTTGTCATATCAACCCAATCCTCACGATAACGCCAATTAAAAGGCTCCCCTTTGTCATTTAAATGTGGATTATAAAACATAAAGTCCTTATCTAAAATATCTTTTGCTTCCTGCGCCTTGAGATCACTCTGCCAGAAAGCATGCCCTTCTTGACGTTTTACGTATATGTAATCAAAGCCCGTAACCAAATTACCTCGATAAAATACTAAAAAGTCTAATCGTTCTTGTGCCATTCTATTCCTCAATAACTATTAAATCTTTAGGCAACGCCGCTGTCAAATTTTCAAAACCATCTGTCGTAACAATAACGTCATCCTCAATACGGACGCCACCCTGATTAGCTAGATAAATTCCTGGTTCAATTGTTAGCAAATGCCCAACTTGCATTTCATCACTAGAACGTGGGCTAATTGCTGGACCTTCATGAATGTCCAGACCAACGCCATGACCACCACCATGATTAAATTGCTGACCATAGCCATGTTCTGTAATATAATCACGTGCCACTTTATCAATTTCGCTACCCGATATTCCTGGTTTAACAACATCAATAGCATTTTGATTAGCCTGTTTAACAATTTCATAAATAGTCTTCAGTTCATCACTAACATTGCCCACAGCAATTGTTCGTGTTACATCCGAAGTATAGCCATCAACATAATACCCAAAATCGATGGTCACTAACTCACCATTTTCAATCACTTTGTCAGTTGCTTCACCGTGTGGTAATGCTGATCGATATCCAGAGGCAACAATTGTATCAAATGATGCTTTTTGTGCACCATATATTTTTTGTAGTCTGTCCAATTCATTAGCAACTTCACGCTCTGTCTTACCCGGTTTTATAAAGGGTAGCAAGTCCTTAAATGATTTCACTGAAGCGTTAGCCGCCTTACGTAAAGCTTCTAATTCTTGTACGTCTTTGACTTCGCGTAACACTTCAATAGCTTTTGGCAATGCATCAAAATCAATATCTGCTGGCAATAATTCATCCAAGTAATCATAAATGTCATAAGGTAAGCTTGCTTCGAAAGCCAACTTCTTGATACCAAATTCTTGCGCTGTTTCTACGGCAACACCGAAATAATCACGTGTGACTTTAAAATCAACACCCTCAGGTAATCTATTTTTGTAGTCTTCTTCGTAACGAGCATCTGTAATTAAGCGAGCATTCTTCTTGCCAACAACTACAATACCATCACCTGTGCCACCTTCAAATCCAGTTAAATATTTTGTATTAAAACCTTGATAAACAATCATACCGTCCAAGTTAAGCTTGGCCAGTAGCTTCTGCAATTTAGCAATACGCGCCTCATAGTACTTTGACATAAAAATCCTCTTTCCTATAACTGATTTAATTATAACATCTGCAACGTTAATCATTTGTAAGTAAAAAGACTAACATATTATCTGCATAATACGTTAGCCTTTTCAATAATTATTACTTACTTTGCAGCAGCAACAATTTCATTGTATTGTTCACGTGTGTAAACAGATACTTGACGCTTTTCGCGACCTTTACGTTCAAACTTAACAACACCGTCTGTCAAAGCAAACAATGTGTCATCGCCACCCTTTTTAACGTTTACGCCTGGATAAATATGCGTACCACGTTGGCGGTAAATGATTGAACCAGCAGTTAAGTCTTGTCCGTCAGCAACCTTAGTTCCTAGACGACGACCAGCTGAGTCACGACCGTTGGCTGAAGATCCGCCACCTTTGTGGTGCGCGAACATCTGCAAGTTTTCTTGATTCATCAACATAAGTCTATTCTCCTTTACAAGTAATGATTACGCGATTGAATCAATCTTCACGCGTGTATATGGTTGGCGGTGGCCTTGCTTAGTATGTGAATGCTTCTTGGCACGGTACTTGAAAGTAATAACTTTCTTTTGCTTGCCTTGCTTTTCCACAGTACCTTCGACCTTTGCACCTTCAACAAAAGGTGTACCAATCTTTGAATCAGTTAATACAACTTGGTCAAAAGTAACCTTTTCACCTGCTTCTGCATCTAACTTTTCGACGAAGATTGTGTCGCCTTCAGCGACTTTATATTGTTTGCCGCCAGTTACAATAATTGCGTATGCCATTATTGGTTTCTCCTTATACTTAGACTCACCATCACAGGCGGTCGGGCCCTTGTCCCGAGCATGCTTTGACCTGTTCTGAGTGGTTGTAGCTATGCTAACAACCGTTTAATTATAACAAAAATAGATCATCGAGTCAATGATTTTCAAAAGAGCTTCAAATAATCCAGAATGACTCAGATGACTATCATATCAGTTCATTACCATTGCTAAAGTCGAATAGGTTCAATCCGTTGCTGGCAACCGTGTTGGTATTGATTCGCCATAGCTCTGTAAATTCTTTAAACAAGTCAGATTGCGAAATGTTCATATTATCCGCTAACCACTTAGCCATGATGGCCCAAAAGCCAGCATTGATAACTTCCCATTGATATTGTTGCGCCCGTCGTTCTTCGTCGTTTAATTCCCTGGTACGGGTTGCCATTTGGGTACGCAGCCTACTATATAGTGCATCACTAAATGGTTTGTCAATATCATGGTTCAAAACAGCATTATAAAAAGCCGCTTGTTTACTAACCGTATTGATCATGTCGGTTATTTTAAAAGTTTGTTGCGTATGTTCCAGTAGGTCATTAATCAAGGAATCATTAATCTCAGATATAAGATGTTCTTTGTTACGATAATATTTGTAGAATGTGCCGCGCGTGATATTCGCACGAGCCAATAGGGTTGTGATAGAAAAATCTGGCTGAGTTGATAGTAATAAAATTGTTTCAGCTTGAATAATGTGTTTAGTACGTACAACACGTGCATCAGTTTTATTTGACATAAATTTACTCCTGACTAAAATATTATGGTTATTCCCACTTTATTTGCTATATTCTTCAATCATCAATTTCAGTTAGTAATTATTAACCAATCAGATATTCTAATTATTCACTCTTAGTAAATCATAACATATTGAAATTAAATGAAATATTACTTTTCATGTCAGGGGCAGCGACAGCATATTCACTAATCTTTTCCAATAAAAAAGTACCCTAATCAGGCACTCGTTACATAGTTTATTATATTAAACTATTGTATTTAACAGACATGATTATCCCCATCCCCGTCTATGTATGGTGATCCCCCAATAATGAAATGAATAAGGATCTTATGAAATAAAATAGAATATAGAAAAGATCACCGTATGTTTATAATAGCACTATTTCTAAAAAAGGTACAAATTAATATGACAAATATTCTAAAATTACAACTTTTAAGGTAAAAATTGCGACCACTTTTCATCAATATGATAAAAGTTGTGATTTTATTCACTTCGTTGTATTATTAAAGCGTACAATAAAAAGGGAGAAGAATATCGTGAAAGAAACAAATTTTATAAAGTACCTAAGCTGGATTGCGACCGTCATGGCTGTGTTAATGTATGTTTCGTATATCCCTCAAATAGCAGATAATCTAGCTGGCTCTAAGGCGAATCCCTTACAACCACTGGTGGCGGCTATCAATTGTACCTTGTGGGTTATCTACGCACTAAAAAAGAATCATCGCGACATACCTGTCGCCTTAGCTAATTTTCCAGGCATAATATTTGGTCTAATTGCTTTCGTGACTGCCGTTTAACTTCTGGACAGCTTACATTGTGATTTTATAAACATTTTTAAAGGTTGTGTTCATTAAAATCAGGGAAACATTTTTTATAATGTTCCCCTGATTTTGTGTCATTTCATTTGTGCGTTTTTTGCTTTTTATAAATAACGTGATAATTAACCTAGGGGGTATTTATAAGAACTGTCACCAAAACTTTAACCCATGTTTCCTCAATGACTACGCTAAGAATGCAACTCCCGATAATAGTTGATACAAAGAAATAATCAGCTGCTTTCAGTTTTATTAGCTGTCTTAATACCAATTGCTCTCATGTCACTAGATAAATTTTGATGCTTTCAACATCATCAAAATTCCAGTAACGAAATTTCCAAGACTGGACTTATAGATGCGCAATACTTATCAGTAGTATCTTTATGCTTCAAACCAGACAAATAATCTTGCTCGGGTTCTTTAGACTTTTTCATGTTATTTAAGACCTTCTTTTCATCGTGTTAGTGCTATAATTTATCTATACATCTAGGGGGAAAGTATGGTAAATTTTATTGTTTCTTTATTACATCTTCTAATCTTTGTAAGTGCTATCGGATCGTTTGTGGTTTTGAAACCTTTATTCAAAACATTCACCAAAGCCCAAAAAATATGGGTTATCATTCTAGTAGTTGCTGTTATCATTGTATTTTTTACTAATGAAATGCCAGATATGATTAAAGGGTATAGCGACGGCTACAATGCTTATAAATAATCAAAAACCATCAACATTATTGATGGTTTTTATTTTGGTGTTGTCTTTTCATGATTAAGCACTTTTAATAGCGTTTTGTGCTAATTTTAAAATGGCATAATTTAAACTATTTTTTTCAAAAAATGGAACAAAACAGCAGCTATAAGAACCAAAATAATTGGATTAAATACACCAATCATTAACCATGATTCTACTGAAGCTTCATCACTCATATCGTCACCTTCAATGTGTTATTTACTAACATCATACCAGTAAATAATCACATATTCATAATCCTCCCAAACTAATTTTAAAACAAAAAGCACCGTAGTGCCTTATTTTAATGAATATAAATTGTAATGACAGTTACTAATCCAAAAAAGATGCCTGGAACGTTAGAAATTATGATTGGCCAATCTTTATATGTTTTACTCCAACCATACCCTGTCCAAAGAGAAGCGTTAATCATTGCAACTAAAGGCTGTAAAAAACCAACAGGATGACCCGAAAAGTTACTAAGTAGTTTTAATCCTGTGCACATTTGTGGATTATAAGTTGGTAACTTTTTATAGAATCTCTTCCACAACCCGCAATGACATCTTGTGAGAATTTAAAGATCACTACAGCAAGCACTTTTTTGACTATTTCAATATTATACTCAAAGATGAACGTAAAGCGGGTCTCGAATGTATAACAAAAAAACTCTTTAAATGAACCCTACAACATTTAAATAGTTCTTTGTAAATCACTTATTCTTAATTGTGAGCACTTCTTCAATTTCTTAAATGCTTTTATCAAAAAAAATTTTGCTGGGAATAATCTATACTTTCAAGTGAAGACTATCTATTGGGGATATCTCTTAAGCGGAAAAACGTGTTTAGAGATGTATCCACTGCGTGGTGTTTCATTAGACAAAAAGCACAAAAATCGAAAATACGATTTGTAAAAGTTTAAGAAGAAATTTAAGTTCAGTCACAAACACCTACATATAGCAACACTTAAGCAAACAAAAAACGTCTTATCAACATTCGTGATAAAACGTTGTAAATGCGCTGAGGGGGATTCGAACCCTCGACCTGCCGGGTAGAAACCGGCTGCTCTATCCAGCTGAGCTACCAGCGCGTACTATAATATAATAACATTTTATTACGTTTCATGAAAGTATTTTTTTTAATCTTAAATTGATTTATACTAACAGTAGATAACATTGGGAGAATACCACATGAGAAAAGCATTTATTGCCTTGGGTGTCGTGATTGCAGCGTTGCTCATCGCCTTTATAACTTTTAATCAACAGCCAAAGTACGCAGATGTTTCTATGCCAAAAGCTGATTATACCCATTTACAAGAATCACGCACCAATATAAAAAGATTGATTGATGATTTAAGTAAATTTAATTACAAAAAAGACAGCACAATGGCGGCAATTGAAAAAGATGCTAAAATTATTGCTAACGAAAATAGTAAAGATCTAAGTAGTTCTGACGCACAGACACTTCGTGATGCCTTATATGGGCAAAATGGTATTGTCACAATCGTTAAAGCCGCACAAACTGGTAAATACAACATTGACGCTAGTGTTGCTTCACGGTTCCATACCGGATTCGATTCAATCATTACCATGTCTGTCAACGCAATCAATAAAAGCTCTGCTCAGCGCGCAAATATTGTTACTCAAATGAAAAAAGACTTAAATATCGAAGAAGCCATATACCAAATTGGTGCCAAGCATGAAGAATAAAAAGCGATTCTAACCAATCGCTTTTTTATTTTTGCTCTTTTCACAACAAACGAACCTTATCTCAAAATAACTCCTATTCCCTTGAACAAATTGACTACATTTAACTATTTATTATCCTGCAATCTCATGTTAAAATGGTTACCTATTATTTTTTTATCCCAAAACTAGGAGTAATAATATGATGAATGTTCGCACGGTGAAGTTAGCAGACGCACCAACATTATTGAATATCTACAAACCTTACGTCGAAAGAACAACCTCTACTTTCGAGTACAATGTTCCTACTATCCAGGATTTTGAAGACCGAATCGCCAATACGCTTGAGAAATACCCTTATATCGTCATAGAAGAAGATAACACGATTTTAGGCTATGCTTACGCTCATGAGTTTAATAGTCGTGGCGCGTACAAATGGACCGTTGAAATTAGCGTATACGTCTCACAAGAAGCTCGCAGTCGCGGAATAGGTAAAATGCTCTATTCCGAAATTGAAAATATATTAAAAAAGCAAAATGTTGTTCATATTATCGCTTGCATTACTGAAGAGAATGAAACAAGTAAGAAGTTCCATGAACGAATGGGCTATGAGAATGTTGGCTTGTTTAAAAAAATAGGTTTTAAATCTGGAAAATGGCTAGATAACTTTTGGATGCAAAAAACACTCTGTCCTTCTGATCAACCGAAAGAGTTTGTGCCTTTTAGCTCATTATAATTATCCGTACTAATTCAAATACTTAACATAAACGTGATAAATCGTTTGCAACAAGTGGTATTATAATAGTTATATTTAATTCGGGAGTATAGCTATGGAAAATAAACGTCTAGGAATTATTTCAGGCCTCTCTGCATACCTTCTGTGGGGCATGCTTGGTGTGTTCTGGAAACTATTAAGTGTTGTCCCAGCAATGGATACTTTAGCCTATCGAATTGTTTGGTCGCTTGTAACCATTAGTGTGGTGTTAACCTTTCAAAAAAGTTGGAAAGAAGTCTGGCACGTCATTATTGAATTAATCCAAAATCACAAAATGGGTTTGATTATATTAAGTGCCTTCCTAATCTCAATTAACTGGTTTTTATATATCGATATGGTTACTCATGAGCAAGCCACTGAAGCGAGCCTCTCTTACTATATAATGCCACTAATGAATGTAGTTGTCGCAGTTATTTTCTTACATGAAAAACTATCAAGGTCCAAAATAGTCGCCTTAATACTTGTTATTATTGGCGTTGTCATCCTAACTATTCAAACTGGATCACTACCTTTAAATACACTACTAATGGCGGCTACATTTTGTTTCTATGGCTTGATCAAAAAACAAGTACCCTTACCAGCTACAATTTCATTAACACTGGAAACCCTCTTCGTTGCACCTATTGCTTTAGTTTATCTGTTCTTATCTCCACATGTGATGATACAAAATGGGCCTAAGATTACAATTCTATTGATTATGAGTGGTATCTTAACGGTTATCCCCTTACTCTTATTCGCTGTTGCCAATAAAAATACTGACTTTATCACGTTGAGTTTTATTCAATATCTTAATCCAACTATTCAATTGCTTATGGCCATTTTTGTTTTGCATGAAGCCTTTAACTGGCATAAGGTCATTGTGTTTGCTTTTATTTGGACTGGCATACTCGTATTTATTATTGGTAGTTTGAATAGCTATTATAAATTGAAAAAAACAGCTTCATAATAAAAAAGCATCTTTGCGAAAGTGTTCCAAACGAATCGCAAAGATGCTTTTTGATAACATTTTTTACATATTTTCTAAAAATGTTTGCTATAATGCAAAAAAGAGCTTCTTTTAATTAGAGGTGCTAGTGTTTTCTGCCTTCACGTGCTAAGCGTCCACGTTAAAAAGTTGAAGAGAATTTGGGAGAATTTGAAAATGTTAGATTATACAAACTTCAACAATAAGTTAAACAGTTGGAAACGAAAACCAATTTTTTGGATTATTCTTTTATTTATTTGGCCGTTTTTTTTACTTTGGTGGCTTGGCCTTTGGTCCATCAATGACATTAAAAAGAAGCGTAGCCATGCTCCTTGGTATAAAATAAAAGGTACTTATGGCCTAATCTTCATTGCCCTATTTCTATTGATTGAGGCATCACCAAATCATAGCAGTAGCAATAGCAATCAAACTAGCTCGGAAATAAGTAGCTCCTCTACATCTGAAAACAGCGAAGCCAGTCAATCCAAATCAATTTCAATAGCCGCAGAAACGAGCTCCCGTGCTGAGGTTGCTAGTATAGAAGCAGCTTCATCATCTCAAGCCAAAGCTAGATCTGATGCTGAAAAATCTAGTTCAGAATCTGCCGCTTTATCCTCGTCAATCTCCGCTAGTTCAGCTTCTAACAGCGAATCTATTGTTCAATCATCTCGTATTGCTGCTTCTCAAGCGCAAGCTAGTTCTGAAGCAACACAACAGGCAAATACTGATACTTCAACTGTAACCACCCAGACAGCTGATAGTAATAATATCAATTCTACTGATCGATATAAATGGGCTATACAAGATGGCTTTACCTGGGAAACTAGGAAAGGTCATTCTACTAGAATAGCACCTGGAAAAGCTTTACCTGTTGGCTATCATTGGCAAGTCCAATGATTGTACGAAGTTATTTGTTAATTCACAAAATAAAAATTATAAAGCCCTTTCTTAACTGATAAGGGCTTTATAATTATGTTTTATTGAACCATCAACGCAGTTGGGAACCACTTGTCACTCTCCGGCTGTCATCTTTATTCCAATAATTGCAACAATCAATAATGCAACAAAAAACCACGTAGCAGTTGAGAATTTATCGTGAAAAAGGATAACCCCCACAAGGACTGAACCAACAGCGCCAATACCTGTCCATATTGGGTAAGCGAGACTAAATGATAAGTGTTTAACAGCTTGCAGAAGACAAAGCATGCTAGTAATTAGACCTACTACAGTAATAACAGCCCAACCCACTTTAGAAAAACCATCACTTAACTTCATAGCAGTTGACCATAATATTTCCGAAATACCCGCAAACAACAAAAAGATCCAAGACATAGTTATCCTCCAAAATTAAAGCAGTTAAATAATCTAATTAGTTCAATGTTTTTTAAACAATGGTAACAGCTTAGTCAATTTTTTATTTTTTAATACAATTAAAGTCAACAATGCAATGACACTTATCCAAAATGAAATTATTTGAACCGGCGTCTTTACATATTTCACATCAATTTTACTAATACCTTTTTCTATAGGAACAACGATGGCATTGTTTTTATTATATTTTTCAGGCATTTTTTCCCCATTCACGTATACTGTGAACCCAGGATAAAAGATATTTGGCAATACAACATCAGTATACTTTTGTACTGAATTAATTCGATAATGTATGCTGTCGTATCCTGTTGTCCAACGTGTTTGTTGTATCTCTTTCTTTGGATTCATCAACGGAATAGAATGTTGTTCTAACTTATCTTTGATTTTGAATGCATTATGTGGCAAATAATCATATACATAATTATTTAGTGTGGCATTTTGAAAATCATCCCAAGAAACTATGTTAACAGCATTGCCGTTTGGGTTTCGCTTAATACTAAAATTAAGACTAGTGACTGAGAGCAATCCAATAGAACAAAATAGCGTTACCAGCAAGTAGCGACTCTTTCTATTTTCAACAATATTAGCAATGGCAATTGCCCCAAGAAAAGCTGAAATAAAAGTCGCAGTATAGAGAAATCTGCCAACGAATTGTACGAACCCTAAATATTTATCAAAAATTGGCCAAGGAAAGATATTAGTTACAAGTATTAAATTGATCAACAAAACTACTGATAAGTATTTTAATGCGGGATGAAACTTGTTCCAGCCATTAATAACAAAGAATACAACGATTAGGCCTGATAAACCTAAGCTGTACGAAGCCAACTTGTCTGTTAAAAATACACTCAATGTAGGTAAAACAGTATTTGACAACAATAGTTTATTGACAGAAATATTTTTAACAAACAACAAATTTTGTAGAAGTGGTGCTAAGAAAAACGCTGAAAGTAACGCTGAAAGCATTCCTGCGTAAATTAACTTTACTATACGCGTTAATTTGATATTCTTAGCTTCTTTAACAGTAAATGTCATTGAGAATGAAAAGACCAACATCAAAACAACAACTACCGCATCAGGTAGATCACATAAAATGAGTCCGGCAACCCCTAAAGACATTATCCACCATTTTTTATGATCTTTTAATGCAATCTGATACATTCCATAAAAAGCAATTGGCATAAAAATAAAAATAAAAGATCCACCAAAGCTACGATAAAACAATGTTATAGAAATCGCAAAATGACTAAATCCATATAGCGCACTACTTAATAGAGCAATGAAACGACTTTTTGTTATTTTTAATGTACAAATGTACATTGACATAAACGTTGAAAAAAAGATTAAAGCAATAAATGCCAAATAACCACCGTACGCATTGCCAAAGATTATGTGCAAGAGCACCTCTGGAAGCATAGTTATCAACGGATAAAAAAGATTTTGTGGATATCCAAATGATCCAAAAGTTTTAGTCATCACACTGGGAATTGCTTGATTCAAATGACCATGACTTAAATTCAAATAACTTTCTGCGACACGAGCCATATGGAAACGCCCATCCCATCCCTCTTGATGGATATAGGCTGGCCCATGCAAATAAGGTAAAATAATCAAACAACTGAATAACGCAAAAAGTAAGCAAACACTTATGTTTAAATGCTTACCAATTATATACTTAACTTTATTTATCATACTATTCTACTTTCCCCAAAAAAGAGCGAAATAACCTTCATTAACATCTCCAAAATAAGAAACACGCTCCTATGTATCATAACAGAAGTAATAGTGTTTTTAAAGCAAAAGTTTCTATAATAATTTCTGAAGTGAACTTTCACCATAATTTGTACCTAATTTTTCTAACACTAGAAGAATAGAGATAATTTGCTACTTATCACTGTTCGATTTTCAGAAATAGCAGCTGTCTATCAAATACTTTATAAGCATTTAATGTTTTTTAAATCTGGCTATGTTTTTATATGGCATACCCCATATACCATATTTGTGATATCCTTTAATTATTAGCGCCAAAATGATACTGATTTAAAAAAAGGACAGAATTTCATGGATTGGAAAAATTATTCTTTGCAAACTCAAAATGCAGACTGGGCATTTTTGGATGAAATGTTAAGACGATCAAAAAGTAAAAAATTCGAGTTATCAGATTTTTTCGAAAATTATCAACACAAAAGATATGTCCTCGAAAATTGGAGTCGTAATCATTTACACAAACAAGTATTTTTTTCAAATTTTGATGAAATTATTCGGATTGAATGATTTTAAGAATAAACCCTACATAAATTTTTTTGCAGTTTGAGTTACGAAAACAGTAAATGGCTCCTACTGTGTACTGTGCTGTTTTCTAACGTTGTATTAAGTTATGCAAAATAAAAAAACGTTGATATAACAACGTTTTTGTACATATAAAAACATGAGATAACATATAATAAAGGAGCTAGCGGGATTTGAACCCGCACACCGCGAAATGCGGCTCGACGGATTTCGAGTCCGTTGCAGTACCGGATTGTGCCATAGCTCCATAACGAAGAACCCAAGCAGGTTCCTGATTATTATTTAAAATAAATGTTAGTTTGTTGATGCCTTACGACGCTTAGCAGACTTTTCACGCTCAGCTGTGTTCAAGATAGCTTTACGGATACGTACGTTTTCAGGAGTTACTTCAACATATTCATCATCATTCAAGAATTCCAAAGAAGCTTCCAAATTCATGATGCGTGGTGTCTTAATTGAAGATGTTTGGTCTTTGTTTGATGAACGAACGTTTGATTGTGGCTTCAATTTTGTAACGTTGACTGAGATGTCATTGTCACGCGCATTCATTCCAACAATCATTCCTTCATAAACTTCAATACCAGCGCCAACAAACATTTGTCCACGATCTTCAACACCCATAATCGCATAGTTTGTAGTTGTTCCTTGGTTAATAGAAACCAAAGCACCATTACGACGTCCTGGTTCCCAGTTACGAACAACTGGACGATATTCAGCATACGTATGGTTAAAAATACCATATCCACGTGTAGCTGACATAAATTCAGTTGAATAACCAATTAAGCCACGTGAAGGTGCCATATAAGTCAAACGTGTTTGTCCGTTACCAACAGACTCCATGTTGACCATCTCACCCTTACGTTGGTTCAATGAATCAATAACTGTTGATGAATATTCATCAGGTGTATCGATTTGAACTGATTCATATGGTTCTGATTGAACACCATCAATTTCACGGTAAATAACCTGTGGACGAGAAGCTTGTAACTCAAAGCCTTCACGACGCATCGTTTCAATCAAAATTGACAAGTGTAATTCACCACGACCAGACACTGACCAAGCACCAGCTTGTCCAATATCTTCAACGCGCAATGACACATCAGTATGCAATTCACGACGCAAACGATCTTCAATTTGACGTGCAGTAACAAACTTACCTTCTTTACCTGCAAACGGACTGTCATTTTGACGGAATGTCATTTGCAAAGTAGGTTCGTCGATACGTAAAATTGGTAATGCATCTGGATGAGCAGGATCTGCAACTGTTTCACCAACAGAGATATCTTCCATACCAGAGACAGCAATCAAATCACCAGCTTTAGCTTCTTGGATATCTACTTGGTCTAACCCGATGAAACCAGCAAGCTTAGTTACACGGAAACTTTGTGTTGAACCATCCAACTTCAAAACTTCAACGTTGTCACCAATTTTAATTGTTCCGCGCTTAACACGGCCAATACCGATACGACCAACGAAATCATTGTAGTCCAACATTGCCACTTGGAATTGTAATGGTTCATCTGAGTTGTCAACTGGTGAAGGAATTGTATTAAAGACAGCATCAAAAATTGGCTTCATCGTATGTTCTTGATCGTCAACATTTGGTGACAAAGAAGATGTACCGTTCATCGCTGAAGCAAAGATAACTGGGAAGTCCAAATCTTCTTCATCGGCACCTAATTCAATAAACAAATCCAATACTTCGTCAACAACTTCTTCAGGACGTGCACCAGGACGGTCCACTTTGTTAACGATAACGATTGGTGTCAAATGTTGTTCGAAAGCTTTTTTCAACACAAAACGAGTTTGTGGCATTGTACCTTCAAAAGCATCAACGACCAACAACACGCCATCAACCATACCCATGATACGTTCAACTTCACCACCGAAGTCCGCGTGTCCAGGTGTATCCAAAATGTTAATTTGCTTGTCCCCAACCTTAACGGCTGTGTTTTTTGACAAGATAGTGATACCACGTTCTTTTTCAATATCGTTAGTATCCATTGCACGATCACCCAATTCCTTGCGTGAATCCAATGTGTCTGATTGCTTCAAAAGTTCGTTAACCAGCGTCGTCTTCCCGTGATCGACGTGGGCAATGATAGCGATGTTACGAATGTCTTCGCGATTTGCCAATTTTCTAGTACTCCTTTAATTTAAATGCTGCCACATACAAAAGCTAGGGACACTTCGTTCCCTAGCTTCTATGCAACGCCAAAATATCGCGATGCGCTCGATTCGTAGCAACTAATACTATGTTAGATGATAACATATCTAACTGCTTTCCGTCAATATCTGAAACAATTAATCCTAATGTTTTTGCTAAAACTTGACCAGCAGCAAAATCCCATGACATCATTTTTGAAGAATATCCAACGGCTTGACCACGTAAGACACGGATAAAAGACGGACCAGCAGCGCCAATAACTCGGTATCCCAAGGCACTTTTAGCAATTTCGTCATATCCAAACATCCCATAGAGCAAGCGCGCACCACTCAATAAAACAATTCCTTGATTAAGCGCATCATTTTCTGGTGGATCTAACCGCAATTGATTGGCAAAAACACCCATTTGAGGACCCCCATGATAAACAATATTATTTACCACATCCATAATCCATCCTAAAATAGGTTGGTTATCAATGTAAAGTGCTATCATAATAGCAAAGTCATCGTGCTGTTTATAGAAATTCATGGTACCATCAATTGGATCGACAAACCACACATGTCCAGCCATACTAATTGGTTTATCACCAAATCCCTCTTCACTCACAATTTGTGCATCTGGATCAAATTTTCGAATGTACTTGTTGATTATTTGCTCATTGCTTTTATCAACATTTGTAACTAAATCACGTGCATCGTGTTTAGTAGCTACATCTAAATGCTGATTCATTGCCGCTATTGTAGATTTTTGCAATTCATCAAGCCACACTAATACAGTTTGGTCAATTTCTTGAATTTCAAATGGGCTTAATGTGCTCATAAGCGTACTCTGTCTTTCGTCGAATTTTGGACAAATTTTATGGTTTTATATATGCTGTATCCCGTTTGGCGTTCAAAATCCTTATCAAATTTTTTCTGCTCGCTTTTGGCAGGCATTATTTTTCTGTATGCATCGTAGTTTTTTAATACCTCTTCACGAGAAGATCCTTTTTCATAAACACCTAACACACTGTTTATAAAATTTGTCACAATAATAATATCTTGGGTCGTCCAATCACCATCGATTGGTAATACATAATTTTCATTCATAATTTTATTTTAACATGTTATAACGTTTGATATACTAGATTGTGAGGTAAAAAAAATGACAATCAGATTTACTATGGATAAAATCACACGGGACGGGGATCCCGTACTACGTAAAACGGCTGCGTCCGTTCCTTTCCCTTTGAGTGAAGAACACGCACAACTTGCTAAAGATATGATGGAATATTTAGTTGTATCTCAAGATGAAAAACAAAATGAGAAGTACGGTCTACGTCCAGGTGTTGGATTAGCTGCTCCACAAGTAGGCTACTCTTTGCGTATGTCATCAATTTTAATACCTGCACTTGACCCAGAAGACACAATTGACGAACCTTATTTTAAGGGCACAATTTTCAACCCTGTAATTATTTCAGAGTCCGTCAAGCGAGGTGCCTTAAACGTTGGTGAAGGTTGTCTATCAGTTGATGAAGATGTGCCTGGCTTTGTACCTCGTGCTTATCGAATAACAGTACGCTACCAGGATGAAGATGGTAATAAGCAAACAATTAAATTGCGCGACTATCCTGCCATTGTTTTCCAGCATGAAATCGATCACTTACATGGGCACTTATATTATGATCACATTAATATGCAATCGCCTTGGGAAGTTGATGAAGATACAAAATATATTGATTAATTTGGTCAATCTAAAAAGCTCTGCAGATAATCACTGCGGAGCTTTTTGATTACAATTTATCGAAGAAACTCTTTTTCTTAGTTGTACCGTCGGTAGCTTCCTTGAAAGCTTCCAACGCCTTTTTCTGATCTTTATTAAGTCGTGTCGGTACTTCGACAGTCACAATAACAAATTGATCTCCGTGTCCATTGCCACGCAAACGCGGAGCACCCTTACCACTCAAGCGGAAACGCTTACCAGTTTGAGTACCAGCTGGGATTCTTAACTTCACTTCACCGTGAACCGTCTTGACTTGAATTTCGTCACCCAACGCAGCTGTCACAAAGCTTATCTTTTGTTCTAAGTAGACATCTGCACCATCACGTTCAAATCCATCCCTTGATGGTGATACTTGGAAGACAACGAACAAGTCTCCTTGTGGTCCACCATTAACACCACTTTCACCTTGTCCACTCAAACGCATTTGCTGCCCAGTTTCAACACCAGCAGGTACAGTAACCTTAATCTCGTGTTGCTTACCATCACCACGGTTAAACTTAATCGTAGTTTCCTTACCAAAAATGGCCTCTTCAAAAGTCAAGTTCATGCGGTACTGTAAATCTTGTCCTTTGCGCGGACGATTTGGATCAAATCCGCCACCAAACATTTGACTAAATATATCACCCAAATCGGAGAAGTCGCTAAAGCCACCTTGGCCGCCAAAACCGCCTTGGCCACCAAAACCACCTTGTGCGCCGTTAGGTCCAAATTGATCATATTGCGCACGCTTTTGTTCATCACCTAGCGTCTCAAAAGCTTCTTGAACTTCTTTATATTTTTCTTCAGCACCAGGTTCATGATTCAAATCTGGATGGTATTTTTTTGATAGCTTACGATAAGCCTTTTTAATTTCATCTTGACTGGCGTCTTTACTAACGCCGAGACGGTCATAATATTCAGTGTTATTCACGCGCCCGCTCCTTCTAATTTATGTACACAAACCGCACTCAATGAATGCGGTTTGTTTTAATAATTACTTCTTGTCGTCTTTATTTGGATCAACTTCTTCAAAATCACCATCAACTGTGTTGTCATCAGCAGACTTTGCGTCTCCTTCAGCTCCGTCCTTTGGCGCTGCTTGTTGATACAACTTCATTGCTAATTCACCAGCTACCTTAGTTAATTCTTCTGACTTAGCCTTCAAATCTGTCAAATCAGCATCATCAGCTGCGGCATCTTCCTTAGCTTTTTTCAAAGCTTCCAAAGCGTCTTGTGTTGGCTTCTTTTCATCGTCACCCAACTTGTCACCAACTTCTTCCAAAGTCTTTTCAGTTTGGAAAATCAATTGATCAGCTTCGTTGCGTGTATCGACAGCTTCTTTCTTCTTAGCATCAGCCTCTTCGTTTGCCTTGGCATCGTTCATCATCTTTTCAATTTCTTCGTCTGACAAACCACCAGCAGCTTGGATTGTAATCTTTTGCTCCTTCTGTGTTCCTAAGTCCTTAGCAGAAACATTAACAATACCGTTACGATCAATGTCAAATGTCACTTCAATTTGAGGTACACCACGTGGTGCGGCCGGAATATCTGCTAATTGGAATCGACCCAATGTCTTGTTGTCGGCAGCCATTGAACGTTCACCTTGCAAAACATGAATGTCAACAGCTGGTTGATTGTCAGCTGCAGTTGAGAATACTTGTGACTTTGAAGTTGGAATCGTTGTGTTGCGTTCAATCAACTTAGTGAACACACCACCCATTGTCTCAATACCCAATGACAATGGTGTAACATCAAGCAAAACAACATCCTTAACATCACCAGTAATGACACCACCTTGAACGGCAGCGCCCAAAGCAACAGCTTCATCAGGGTTAATTGAGTGGTTAGGTTCCTTACCTGTCATCTTCTTAACAGATTCTTGTACGGCTGGAATACGAGTTGAACCACCGTTCAAGATAACCTCGTCGATGTCAGAGAATGACAATCCGGCATCCTTCAAAGCACTCAAAACAGGTTGCTCTGCTTTCTTAATCAAATCAGCTGTTAATTCGTTAAACTTTGCACGTGTCAATGATGTCTGTAAGTGCAATGGTCCGTTATCACCTGAAGCAATAAATGGCAAATCAATTTGAGCTTCGTTTGCAGATGACAAAGTCTTCTTAGCTGATTCTGCGGCATCCTTCAAACGTTGCAAAGCTAATTTGTCATCCTTTAAATCAACACCATTTTCTGACTTAAATTGTTCTGCCAAATAGTCAATAACTTTGTTATCAAAGTCATCACCACCAAGATGAGTATCACCGTTTGTTGACAAAACTTCAAACACGCCATCTCCTAATTCAAGGATTGACACATCGAATGTTCCACCACCTAAGTCATAGACAAGAATTTTTTCATCCTTATCTAGCTTGTCCAAACCATAAGCCAATGCGGCAGCTGTTGGTTCGTTAATGATACGTTCTACTTCCAGACCAGCAATCTTACCGGCATCCTTAGTAGCTTGACGTTGTGCGTCGTTAAAGTAGGCAGGAACTGTGATAACAGCTTTTTCAACCTTTTCACCTAAGTAATCTTCAGCATAGCCCTTAATATATTGCAAAATCATTGCTGAAATTTCTTGTGGTGTGTAGTCTTTACCATTGGCATTAACTTTATAACCAGCTTCACCCATGTGAGACTTGATTGAAATAATCGTGTCTGGGTTTGTAATTGCTTGACGCTTTGCAACATCACCCACTTGACTTTCGCCATTTTTAAATGAGACAACTGAAGGTGTTGTACGACCACCATCTGGATTTGTGATGATCTTTGGTTCGCCACCTTCAAGGACAGCAACAGCTGAGTTTGTCGTTCCTAAATCAATACCAATAATTTTTGACATAAATATTTTCTTCCTTTACTTTAAAATCATTTTCATCTTTTTAAGGTGTGGTATCTCATCGATTGAATCACCATGCAAAATCGTTCTTATTTCGCCACTGCAACCATTGCTGGTCGAATTACGCGGTCTTGTAATATGTAACCCTTTTGCAAAACTTGTGCAATCTGGTCAGATTCAACTTCATCTGACTCAACACTTTGAATTGCTTGGTGCTTAGTTGGATCAAAAGATTCACCAATTTCACCCGTTGACGTAATACCATTGTCTGTTAAAGCTTGATTTAACGTCTTAAGCGTCATCTCCACACCTGTTTTAATTTGCTTTGACACTTCATCGTTAGCTTCAACTTGAAGGGCTCTTTCCAAATTATCAACGGCTGGCAATACTGCACTGGCTAATTTTTGTCCATCATACTTGCGTACATTTTGTAGTTCACGCGCATTGCGCTGTTGTATATTTTGAATTTCTGCTTGTGAACGTAATAATTTTTCTTCGAGGTTGTTAACTTGCTCTGTTAGCTTATCAATTTCCGCTTGTTTCGGATCAGGCTCCACCTGTAAATCATCAGCTTCAGATTCAATTTCTTCGGTCAAATTTTCATCAGTTTGATCAGAAATGTTCTTATCTTCTACAACTTCTTCGTTTTTTTCTGTCACAAGTGTGACCTCCTAGCTATGTATATTCAATCATTTTGCGACTTAACGCTTCACCAAACGCGTCTGTAAGCAACGTATTGGTACTATATGACATAGGAATTGGACCAAGTAAAGCAATAATACCACTTCCTTGATTTGGTACCAAAAATCCACGCGTAATCAAGCTGAACTCTGAAAGTAATGGCTCGCCAATCTCACGTCCAATTTTAACTTGAACATCTCGTGTTGGCGAAGCAATTTGTCTAACATCCTCAGCATTGTTCAAAAATTCCAACAGAGGCTTCACATCAGCGATATCTGTTTCTTTACTAAAGTCTAGAACATTCAATCGGCCGCCAATATGGACGTTATCTCCGTTCGATCGTGCTAACACGTCGCCAAATAGTTGCAAAAAAGCTGCCGGCGTTTTAATCATGCGACTCATTTGCGTAGGCAACTCATCAGACTGCATCATACGCAACACATCATTAACCGGTCGACCGACCATCTGATCATTGATGTATGCAACCATACTTTCTAACGATTCAATCGCCATTTCATTTGGTAATTTAAATGTCTGGCTAGTCACTTTACCATCATTAGTAACCAATACTGCAATCAGCTGATGGCCCTCCAATGGAACCAATCGAAATCCCGAAACTTTAATATCAATTCGCCTTGGCTTCAAAATTAACGCAGTATAACCAGTTAAATTTGATAAAGTCCTAGCTGTTTCGTCTAGCAAATCATCTATCTCATGGAAGTTTCCACGGAATGATTGAATGACCGCTTGTACATCGCGATCAGTCGATCTGCGTGTCATCATCAGGTGATCTAAATAATAACGATACCCTTCGTATGATGGTACACGACCAGCAGAAGTATGCAATTTTTTTATAAGATCATCGGATTCTAGCGCTGCCATTTCGTTACGAATCGTAGCAGAGCTAATTTTAATATCTAGATGTTCTTGTAGACTTTTTGAACCAACCGCATGCTCACGCTGTGTATACTCATAAATAATGGCGGTTAAGATTAACTTTTGTCGTTCTGTTAGCGCCATATTATCGACTCCTTTTAGCACTCACTATATCTAACTGCTAACACTTATTATAATACACTATTTGAGAAATAATGCAAGTCTTTTTAGCACTCTTTTTATAAGAGTGCCAAAAAACTGTATTTTATAATTTTGTATTAAAATAATGCCTTGTTTGTCTTGCATCTTCATTAAGTTGATCTATCAGTGCTTGAACGTTTTCAAATTTCACTTCACCACGCAGATAATGACACCATTGTATCTGAACAAACTCACCATATATTTCTTCTTGATAATCTAAAATGTTAATTTCAACTGTGATTGGACGAGCATCACCAAACGTCACATTGCGTCCGATGCTAGCCATTCCTAGATACCAAGTATCATATACTTTTATTTTTACAGCATAGATACCAATACCAGGCAGCCATTCCTCTTCAGGTGTTTGTATATTGGCAGTTGGGAAGCCTAATTCACGGCCTCTAGCTTCGCCATGGACGACTATACCTGATGTCGAATGGACACGACCAAGCTGCTGTGCGGCGCCATCTACGTTCCCCTGATCTAACATAGATCGAATTGTTGAAGAAGAAACTTTCTGATTATAATCATCAAATTCAGACACAGTAATAACATCAAAGCGATTAGTTGCATATGTTGCTAAATGTAGCATATCACTATCCGTTCCCGCTGCACCATACAAATGGTCGAATCCTGCTACCACCGTAACAGGGTTTAATTGCATGACCACCTCATCTACAAACTGTTGACCACCTAATTTAGCAAGTTTAGAAGTAAATTGCATAACATAAACCCGATCAACACCTAGCTGTCTCATGATGGACTTCTTTTTGGCTAATGGTGTTAAATAACGCAGTGGTTTTTTCAACGTCTGAAAAGCTACAATTGGATGTGGATCATAGGTCAACACAGCCAAGGGCACCCCTTGTTTTTCAGCTTCTGCTTTCGCACGAGCTAAAACAGCCTGATGCCCGCGATGAACACCGTCAAAAAAGCCCATTGCAACGACCTGTTGAACCGGCTTTTTAAAATCTAATATCGGATAATGTAAACGAATTAATTCTGTCATAGTCATTGGTTATCAAATACATAACGAGAGCGCCATAATTGCTCAATCTCGTCATATTGATATACTGCTTTCAGTTTGTTTTGATAATATAGTTGCAAATAGCTGTCATTTGCAGGCCAACTAGAAATTTTCTGACCATTTTTTACAGCAAACCATTCATTTTCACTCAAATTTTTAGTTGGCCACTTCAATACTTCTCTAATAGGTATTACTTGTTTTAATACTTCTTCATACGATAGTGTGGACAAAAAATCCAGGTCACGTGCTTCAGAAATTTTGAATCCGCTCCCCATCGTTCGAGTTAATTGTGTCATTGTTGCCGGGATCCCAATTATTTTGCCTGCATCTACGGCTAAAGTGCGAATATACGTGCCCTTGGAAACTGTGGCTTCAAACTTGAATACCTGCTTACCTTCTATAAATTTAATACCGGATGTACGTTTAAAGTCATGAATTACCGCTTTACGAACTGGACGTTCAACAGTCTCACCATTTCGAGCATACTCATAGAGCCGCTTACCATTAACTTTTACAGCAGAGTACATAGGTGGCCTTTGTGTGATTTCGCCATTTAATTGCTGTATCGCTTGATCAATTTTCTGGTCAGAAAAAGGCGTTACGATATCCAGCTGATCAACGATTTCACCATCAAGGTCCTCTGTTTCTGTTGAAAACCCTAATGTAATTTCACCAATATAACTTTTTGGCCGTGTTTGCAATTCATCAATCAACTTTGTCGCTTTACCTAAAGCAACTACTAGGACACCATCAACATTCGGATCTAAAGTGCCAGCATGGCCAACTTTTTTTTGACCAATAATACGGCGTACTCTACTAACAACATCAAAAGATGTCATGCCACGAGACTTATTGATAACTAACAAACCATCAACTATCTGATTCTTTGTCATTTTGCAATTCCCCTACTTGCCAGACGTTTTGTCCTGCATAAACAGAACCATACCGAATATTTGGTAGGTCTTGGTTTGCCCAAACAACATAAATGCGTAGTGCTTCATGATCAGCAGATAGCACCTTCTGATTTGTCGTTCCAATAACATCACCTGCATGTAATTGTTGTCCTACACCGTATTGAGCCAACCGAACGACATTTGATGTGCCCACGACAGTTACAGTTACAGTCTGTTCTGAAATATCTGTCAGCGTCAAATAATCATTAGTGGACTCAGTAACAATACCCGAAACCGGTGCCATTAAATTACCACTATGCGGCACTAGCATAACCCCGTTTTTAGTTTTAAAGGGTTCATCGCGGCTGTCGGTAATTTTTTGTAAATCCCCAGTCACTGGCGCTACTAAAACAGGCGTATCATTATTACGCGCTAATCTAGTCGCATTGATTTGACCCGTACTCTTCAATTGTGATAATTTTTTTTCTGAACCAAAAAGTCGTTTCCAGAAGTTCATCTTTAGCCGCGTACCTTTTCAATATATTTTGTCATTCGCTTCATTCCTTCTGCCAAGTCTTCATCGGACGCAGCGTATGAAATACGAATGTAAGCTTGCGCTGCATCGCTGAAGGCCGAACCAGGAATAACCGCCACTTTACCTTCTTTTGCTAACTGTAAAGCAAACACATCGCCATCAGTACCTAAATCAGCAGGCAATTTAGCAAATAAATAAAATGCCCCTTCTGGCTCAACCACATCAAACCCTAACGCCTGCAACTGTGATAACACTTTGTCTCGACGTTGACGATAAATATCACGCATCTTTACTGGTGTGTCGGTTACATCACGTAAAGCAACCAAAGCCGCATCTTGAACAAATGTAGGTACAGCGAAAACCAGCGTTCCATGTGTTTTTTGCAATTGCGCAATTGTCTCAGCTTGGCCTAAAATAAATCCCACACGATAGCCTGTCATGGCATGAGATTTGGATAAACCATTAATGTAAATTGTGCGTTCAGGTATATACTCAGCAAATGATACATGTTCTTGATCATAAGTTAGGACGGAATAAATTTCGTCAGAAATGACCCATAAATTATGCTTCGTAAATGTTTCAGCTAATGCAATGATCTCATCACGTGAGTATGTTACTCCCGTGGGATTAGTTGGGTAATTCATCAAAATAGCTTTAACGGGTACCGTCGCATTTTTGATGGTTTCTTCGACCATATCAGGTGTTAATTTAAAATCGTTTGCCGTTGTATCAATGGACAAACGCACACCATGTGCTAAATCAAGAGAAGAAAAATAAGGTCCATAGGCTGGTTCTGGTACCAACAAGCCATCATTATCATTCAGGAGGGTTTGAAATATAACATTTATGGCTTCACTCACACCCTGTGTGATGATAATATTTTCTGGACCATTATAATTTAAATGATACTCACGATTAAAATACGCAACAGCAGCTATTCTCAAATCTGTTTCACCTTGACTTTCAGCGTAGTGAGAACGATCATTTGTAATTGCATCAATAGTCGCTTGCTTAATACGTTCATCAACAGCAAAACCAGGTTCACCAAATGTTAATCGTAAAATATCTGGAATATCACGAACTTTTAATTGAAAATCCAATAGTTTGTCAGGCGCCATATCCAATACTATAGAATTGAAGGGTTGAGTTGGATTAGTCATATTAAATCTCATTTTCTTAAAAATTAATTGTATAGAACTATTTTAACACAAAAAGCGCTCATCCTAATGGAGAGCGCCCAATATTTGATAATTTATTAATTTTCAGTGTGCAGCTTGCGAATCAAGTCCTCAATATGATTTCCGTATTGAACAGATGTATCACGCACAAACTTCAATTCTGGCGTTTTGTAAACCGTCAATCGTGAACCTAATTCTTTACGAATCAATCCACTAGCAGCTTCCAAGCCGGCTTGAGTTTTCTTAGCATCACTGGCCAAATCAGATAAAATGGAATAATAAATTGTTGCTATCTGCAAGTCACCAGACAATTCAACACTTGTTACTGTAACCTCTTTTACTCGCGGATCATTAATACGCTTAAGTAATAAATCAGTAACATCACGTTGTACTTCTTGAGCGAGACGACCTGCACGTTGTGGATTTGCCATAACTATTTCGCCTTCTCTTTCTTTCTATTAAAAGACACAACCTACCAAAAAGCATTCAGCGTAATCGGTCTCTTACTTAGGTTTAACTTCTTCCATTACATAGGCTTCAACAACGTCCCCAGCGTGAACATCATTAAATTTGGCCACTGTAAATCCGAATTCAAATCCCATCTTCACTTCGTTAACTGCATCTTTACCGCGCTGCAATGAGCCAACTTCACCGTCAAACACTACCACATTATCACGTATGACGCGAACCTTAGAATCCTTAGTAATTTTACCTTCTTCAACCATGGCACCGGCAATAGTTCCGACCTTAGAGAATTTGAATAATTCTTTAACTTCGACTTTTCCAATAACCTTTTCTTCGTATACAGGTTCAAGTTGGCCCTTCATAGCTGCTTCAACATCGTCGATCGCATTATAAATGACATTATAGAAACGAATATCAACCTTTTCAGAATCAGATTGTGATTTTGCCAAAGGTGTAGGACGAACGTTGAATCCGATAATAATTGCACCAGATGCTTCAGCCAAAGTAACATCCGATTCGTTAATCGCACCAACAGCAGTATGGATAATATCCACACGAACACCGTCAACCTCAATCTTTTTCAGTGATCCAGAAAGTGCTTCGACAGATCCTTGAACATCAGCCTTGACAATAACTGGCACCGTCTTCATCGCTTTTTCAGCCATTGTATTGAACAATGTATCCAAAGTAACAACTGATCCTGAATTACGAACTGCTTCTTGTGCTCGCTTTGCACGTTCTTCACCGGCTGCGCGAGCTGTTTTTTCATCAGCCATAACAATGAAACGATCACCAGCTTGTGGCACCCCATTCAAACCAGTAATTTGGATAGGTGTCGCAGGCAAAGCTTCTGATAGCTCAACGCCACGTTCGTTTGTCATTGTACGTACACGGCCATAGGTATTACCAACAACAATTGGATCACCAACATGCATTGTTCCTTGTTGTACAAGAACAGTAGAAACTGGTCCACGTCCCTTATCCAAGCGGGCTTCAATTACTGAACCACGTGCTGGCATATTAGGATTTGCTTTCAATTCCAAAACTTCAGCTTGCAACAAAATCATTTCCAGTAGTTCATCAACATTTTGACCAAACTTAGCTGAGATTTTAACGAAGATTGTGTCACCACCATACTCTTCAGGAACTAAGTCATAAGCCATTAACTGATTCATCACATCGTCAGGATTTGCTCCAGGCTTGTCAATTTTGTTAACAGCAACAATGATTGGCGTTCCCGCTGCCTTAGCATGATTAATCGCTTCAATTGTCTGTGGCATAACACCGTCATCAGCAGCAACAACAAGAATTGTCAAATCAGTTACGTTAGCACCACGTGCACGCATCTCTGTGAAGGCGGCGTGTCCTGGCGTATCCAAGAATGTAATTAATTTATCATTAATACGTGTTTGGTATGCACCGATATGTTGTGTGATACCGCCTGCTTCACCTTCAGTAACATGAGAATTACGTAGATAATCCAACAATGTTGTCTTACCATGATCAACGTGTCCCATGATCGTCACAACTGGTGGACGAGAAACTAACTTGCTCTCATCAATATTTTCATCATCAAAGAATCTGTCAATATCTGCAACGTCTTCTTCTTCTTTTGCTTGTGCTTCGATACCATAATCAGCTGCCAAAATTTCGATTGTATCTTCATCCAAACTTTGGTTTTGATTTGTAACAATGCCCAGTAAGAATAACTTTTTAATAATTTCTGCTGTATCACGATGCAACAACTTTGACAAATCTTGCACGTTCATACCAACACGATATTCCAAAACTGCTGGTAATGGTTGTTCTTTACGTACTGTTGCTGGAGTTGATGGTTGGTGTTTAGCAGCAATACGACGTGACTTTTTAGAACCGCGTGGACGATCATTACGGCGTGGTGTTTGTTGGCCAGTACCATTAGTATTACGCTTACGTGAGTTATTGCGCGCAGAATTATTACCAGAAGCGAGAGCGCCACCAAACTTCCCTGCACCAGTGGTTGTTGATGCAGTAGCTGGTTTAGTTGCACTAGTTTCTTTCTTTACAGCTGGCTTAGTTGCTGCAGCTGGCTTCTTTGGATGCTTAGCAGCTGCAGAAGCTTGGCGCTTCTTTTCATTTTCATTCACGTACTGCTTCAAGCTATTATCCGGTTTAGCAGAATAATCAACTTGCCCTTCACGTGGCTTCGTTGACCAATTTTTCTTCTCTCGAATCATTGGACGCCCTTCAGCAGGTGCAACGCGTGATCCAGGACGATTGTTGCGGTTTCCACCGTTATTTGAACGGTTTTGGCCACCAGTAGATGTATTCGAGCGATTCTGATTATTGCGATTTTGGCTTTGGCCACCATTATTTGGACGATTTTGATTGTTATTGTTAGGACGTGCAGGACGGCTTGGACGTGAGCCTCCTTGGGCTGGCGTTGTACCATCTGCTAACTTTGCCGCATGACGGCGTTGTGATGCGGGCAATTCCTTACGTTCTGGGACTGCCTGTTTTCGTGCAGGACGGTTTGAACCTGAGAATTTCTTTTCTTCTGTCATTTAGTTCCGCTCCTTTTCTGAAATTAATTGTTTAATTTTTCGACTAAAACCTTGATCAGCAATGGCGAAAACACCTCGGTTAACACCAATGGCATCCGTTAATTGCTTTTTAGTATAGTCTTGTACTAGTTTGATATTATAGAAGTTTGATTTATCGGCGAATTTTTTTGCTTGGCTTTTACCACCATCACTGGGAAAGAAAACTAGAAAAACCTTTTGCCCACGAATAGCTGATAACGTAGGTTCTGTTCCAAGTACTAGTTTACCAGCGCGCATTGCTAAACCAACTAAATTCAATATTTGGTCATTCTTATTTATCACCAAACAACTCCCGACGTGCTTGTTGATGGTCAACGTAAGCAATGAGTTCATCATAGAATTCATCTGCTACTTTCACACCAAATGCTTTATCAAAGATACGCTTTTCTTTAGCCATTTCTGCATTTTTTACATTTAGGCTAACATACGCACCACGACCATTGGCTTTCCCTGTTGGGTCTAAAGCCACGTCACCTTCTTTACTACGCACGACTCGAACGAGTTCTTTTTTAGGAAACATTTCACCCGTTACAATGTCTTTTCTCATTGGTATTTTACGAGGTTTCATATGTACCAGTATGACTATAAATCACTTGATTTATGATCATATTTCCTTTCAAATTATTCTTCGTTTTCGTCAGCAGCTGTAGCAGCTGGTGTTGGGTCTAAGCTAGCTGCTGCTTCACTTTCAGATTTAATGTCAATCTTGAATCCCGTTAAACGTGCTGCTAAGCGAGCATTTTGACCCTTTTTCCCGATTGCTAGAGATAACTGATTATCTGGAACAATAACCGTTACCGCACGGTCGTTGGCTGGATCAAAAATGACATCAGTTACTTCTGAAGGGTTTAAAGCATTCGCAATATACTGTGCTTCATCTTCAACCCACTCCACAATATCCATATTTTCACCAGCTAGTTCGTTAACAACGCTTTGTACACGTGCACCACGTTGACCAACCATGGCCCCAACTGGATCTAAGTCAGTATCATGCGTATAAACGGCAATTTTTGAGCGATCACCAGCCTCACGCGCAATAGACATGATTTCAACAGTACCATCATAAACTTCTGGCACCTCTTGTTCAAACAATCGTTTAACCAAATCAGCTGCTGTTCGTGATACAAAGACTTGTGGTCCCTTGGCATTGTTTTCAACTTTGTTAACCAAGACCTTAATACGATCTCCCATGTGATACCGCTCATTGGGCATTTGATCGTTTGGGGCCATTACAGCTTCTTGATTGCCAGGTAAGTTCACATATAGGAATCGTGCATCTTGTCGGTCAACTTCACCTGTTATAATTTCATCTTCATAATCAGAAAACTTGTTATAAATAGCTTGTCGTCCAGCTTCACGCATTTTTTGCACAATCACTTGTTTTGCAGCTTGTGCCGCCATACGACCAAAATCTTTTGGCGTAACATCAAAGCGAATCTCATCTCCTGCTTCATATGCTCGATTGATTGCCAATGCATCGGATAAAGAAATCTCTATTTCTTCATCTTCAAGATCATCATCTAAAACAACATGCTTTACTTGTTTAATACTAATGTTGCCCTTTTTATCGTCGAATGTTGCTTCGACATTATCAGCGGTATTGTATTGCTTCTTGTAGGCGGCTTTCAATGCGTCTTCAAGCGCTTCGACAACAACTAAACGATCAATTCCTCGTTCTGATTCAAGAGCATTAAGTGCTTCCACTAATTCTTTACTCATTTGATTTTCTCCATTTTTAACGATTTAAAACTGGACATCCAGTATTGCTTTAGCTATTTCGTCAAAGGTTAATGGCAAACGTCCATTAGTTGTCGTCAGCGTCAAGCCATCTTTGTTTAGATCAGCAATCTTTCCTTGCCACTTTTTTTGGCCTTCTTTGGCAACAAACAAGGATACTAAAATATTTTCATTGGCCTCTTTAGCCCATTCAAAATGCCATAATTCCTTTAATGGTCGATCAGCGCCTGGTGATGAAATATCTAAAACATAGGCTTCAGGAATTGGATCTGGATCCACGGTATCTAACAATTCATTAACTTCTTGCGTGAATAGTGTCAAATCATTCATCGTAATAAATTGATGATCAGGTTTATCCAGCAAAATCCGTAAAACTTTTTGTCCACCTTCTTTGGTAAACGTTAAATCCCACAGTAAATCATTATGTGCTTCAATGATTGGTGAAATCAAGTCAATAACTGTCTGTTCGGTTTTGTTTGCCATTTATTTTCCCCTTTCGATGAATAGTTTTGTCAATTACGTTTACTAATATAGCGTTAACACTATCTTATATTGACAATAAGCGTGCTAATCCCATAAAAAATGAGCCGGCCGCTTTTCCAAGTGACCCGCCCATTTACAATTGCTATGTAAATTAACTATATTTATTGTACCCTATTTATTAAAATAGTGCAAATTACAGTGCACATACGTCAACAACATAAAAAAGCCCGCAAGCTGGGGCTTTTTATACTAATCCTTCGAATGAAACAATTAGAAGAAGTTGCTGGTTTCTTTTACCAAGAAGCCTTACGAACACCAGGAATTTGACCCTTGTGTGCTAATTGACGGAAGTTCAAACGTGACATTCCAAATTCACGCATGTAAGCGTGTGGACGGCCATCAATCCAATCGCGGTTATGAACGCGTACTGGAGATGAATCCTTTGGCAAAGCTGCCAATCCAATATAGTCACCCGCAGCCTTCAATGCTGCACGCTTGTCAGCGTACTTTGCAACTAAAGCTTCACGCTTTTGTGCCTTAGCAATCTTTGACTTCTTTGCCATTACTTAATCTCCTTAAATGTTACTACTTTGCGAAGTTTTGGTGAGTACTTCTTTAACTCAAGGCGGTCAGGCGTATTACGACGGTTTTTAGACGTCAAGTAGATACGCTCACCAGTTTCATCATTTCCTAGAACGACGTGGATACGCATAATCCTTGCTCCTTAGTGTTTTTCTTAAAATTTTTATTTGCTTGTCAATACAAATATCTATTATACATGAACCGATTACCAGTGTAAAGGTCTGTGAATAAATTTATCAACATTTTATCCACAAAAATTCATAATTCGAATTAAATTAATTTGGTATGAATTTTTTTAGAGTTGGTTTTCTAATGGTGGAACTACTTGCTTCTTTCTAGAAACAACACCAGGTAGATCAATTACATTATTGTCCAGTTTTTGATTAAATGCTGCTTCGATTGATTGAGCAGCATCTCCAATGTACAAGCCCTTAGAGTTTGAATTCAAGATATCAGTAATCACAAACAAAAAGTCTTCATAACCTTCCTCTGCAATTGCTGCTTCAATTCCTGCCTGACGAGATAATACTTCATCAATATCAACAGTGTTGACTTGACCAATCCGGAATTGGTGCCCGCCCATTTCAAATGATTTGGCATCACCATCAATTAATTCTTTATCAGTGCGTGATGACAAATCTGTTCCAGCTTTCAACAAATCCAAACCATAGGCAGCATAATCTTCAAGTCCTGCAATCTTAGCTAAGGATTCCAAAGCGGGTTGGTCGTATGATGTCGTCGTTGGACTCTTGAGCAATAATGTGTCAGATATAATTGCTGAAGCTAATAGACCAGCAATTTCTGCAGGAATAACAATATTTGCTTGTTTGAATTCATAGTACAAAATAGTTGCTACAGAGCCCCATGGCTTAGCCGTGATATACAAGGGTGTAGAATTTGTGAACGCAAACTTATGATGATCATAAATGTTTTCCACGGTAACGTCAGCTAAATTATCAACTGATTGTGCAGCTTCATTATGGTCAACTAAAACAACTGTTTCTGTATCGGCCTCAGAAATTACACGAAGCGGCTTAACTTTAAAATAATCTAACGCGAATTGCGTTTCAGCGTTGGGCTCACCTTGCGCGACTGCTTCTGTATCCTGACCTTGTTGGTTCAATAAATAACTTGCAGCGATTGCTGATGCGATTGTATCTGTATCTGGGTTCTTGTGCCCAAAAACTAAAGTCTTAGCCATTAGTTTATCTCCTAGCATTTTATATTTTTATTTTAACAAAAATTAATCATTTTGTCTCAGAAATTGTTAGCGGTTTTATAATCCACGGTTCGCCATTTTTGTCAGTGTCAACGACATATTGTCCATTGCCAATACGTTGTGATTCATGATAATCACTTAATTGTAATTCTTGAATTTGATAACGCTTTGTCAAAATAGAAAGTGCTTTCACATTGCTATCAAATATTGTCGCTGTGGCAACTTTATAGGCTACAGTTTTCTTTTGTGTGAAAATGAGAACACCTTTATTACCACGTTTTGAATGGTTAATTAACGATACTGGCATATACTTGAAGGCGCCATTTTCAGCAACAATAGCAACACTTTGTTTATCATCGGTAATAAACAAGGCAGCTTTAATCGTGTCATCATCGCGTAAGTCCATTGCCTTGACTCCAGAGGTACGGGAACCAATTTCTGGCACCTCTTTTATCGCGTATCGTAAACCAACACCATTATGTGACAACAATAGCACATTTTGGCGCTTAACATTTTGGAAGTACGCAACATTAACAACGTAGCTCACATCTTTTTTAAGCTTAATAGCCATCGAAGATTTCTTTTTATAAGCTTTGGGAACAATATCTACTAAAGTAGTTTGTTTAATAAATCCATCATTTGAAACTATTGTAAATGCGCCACCTTGTTCGAGATTATCAACAGCGATAGCTTTAATCACCACTTCGTCTTTATCCCAGTTCGATAGTTGCTGTGAAAAATGTTCTCCTGTATCTTTCCATTTTGTATCAGGTAGTTCATGAACCGGTCGATAAATAACATTCCCCTTGTTGGTAAACATAAACAAATGATTTGTCGTATTTAGGGTTCCTTGGAAAACAACTAGATCATCTTCTGCCAGACCATTTTCATTATCCGAAGCTTTAAAGGAACGCAAAGATGCACGCTTATAGTAACCATTACGTGACACTAACACTTGAACATCTTCTTCAGCAATCGTTACCGCTGTATCAATTACCAAATTCTCAACTTCTGCTTCAATAACACTGCGACGTGGTGAAGAATAGGCCTTAGTAATTGCCTTAATTTCTTCGCGAATAACATCTTTCAATGCTGACTCTTCGTGAATAATTTGGTTCAAACAATTAATTTTATCATTCAACTGGGAAAATTCTTCTTCTAATTGCGTCACATCTGTGTTGGTCAATCGATACAATTGCAACGTGACAATGGCTTCAGCTTGTGCTTGTGTAAACTCAAAACGATTAATTAAGTTTTGTGTAGCGTCTTTACGATTCTTAGATGCTCGAATGGTAGCAACGACTTCATCCAATATAGACAGCATGCGGATTAAGCCTTCAACAATATGTTGCCGTGCTTGTGCTTTAGCCAATTCATATGCTGATCGCTTTAATACAACCTCTTTTCGGAACGAAAGGAAAGCTTCTAAACCAGCCTTCAAACCAACGTGTACTGGTCGTTGATCATGAATAGCAACCATATTGAAGTTATAAGATATCTGCAAATCAGTTTTTTTGAACAAATAAGTCAAAATACCATTGGCATTTGCTTCTTTAGATAATTCAATAACAATAGACATTCCCTCGCGATCGGATTCATCGCGGACTTCTGAAATGCCGGTTACTTCTTTATTTAATCGAATGGCATCAATTTTTGATACCAAATTTGACTTAACAACCTCATAAGGCAGTTCAGTAATTTCAATTTTCTTCTTGCCAGCGCGAAGATCAGATATTTCTGTCTTAGCACGAACAACGATTTTACCACGTCCAGTTTTGTACGCTTTTTTTATACCATCAAGTCCCTGAACAATACCACCAGTCGGAAAATCAGGGCCTTTTACATAGCGCATTAATTGCGATAAAGTAGCGGCTGGATGATCGAGTAAGTAGATTAATGCGGCATTGATTTCTTTCAAATTATGGGGTGGGATTTCTGTTGCATATCCCGCCGAAATACCAGTTGCGCCGTTAATAAAAAGACTAGGAATACGAGAAGGTAAAACTGTTGGCTCATAAGTTGTGTCATCAAAGTTCAAAACCATGTCCACGGTTTCTTGACCCAAATCCGCCATCATTTCACCAGCAATTTTAGACAATCGCGCTTCAGTATAACGCATTGCTGCAGCCGGATCATTGTCCACTGAACCATTATTACCATTCATGTCTATCAACGGCTCACGAACTTTCCAATCCTGCGATAAACGTACCATGGCTTCATAAATTGATGAATCACCGTGCGGATGAAAATTACCCATTACGTTACCAACAGATTTTGCTGATTTACGATATGGATGATCATAAGTGTTTCCATCCTGATCCATTGCAAACAAAATACGCCGTTGCACTGGCTTCAATCCGTCTCGAATGTCTGGCAAAGCACGTTCTTGAATTATATATTTTGAATAGCGCCCAAAGCGCTCCCCCATCACTGCTTCAAGTGAGAGTTCGGTTATACGATCTGCCATCTAAGTGCGGTTCTCCTTGATTAAAACATCTATAAAATTACTAATTACAGATAAATGTCATAAAAAGTTTTATTTAAAATATTAAGTAATAACCTAACCATATTTTGAATAGCTAGCTATTCTTATCTAGTAACAAGTGAAATCAGTCGTCACCATTCTGCCAAGTCTTAATGACTGGCATATTTTTTTGTTCTTTAAATTTTGTACCAGTTTCTTGATTGCGCGCTTTTTCAAAAACATCACTAGACTTTGTGTCATCCCCATCAACTGTGTCTAGAATTGACCCGGCTTCATCCAATGTAAAGTGAACATTGGCTTCAATCCATTCACGCCGCGGATCAACTTTATCACCCATCAATGTAGTGACACGTTTTTCAGCTAACACAGCGTCATCAATTTTAACACGTATTAATGTTCTTGATTCGGGATCCATTGTCGTTTCCCATAATAATGGCGCATTCATCTCACCAAGTCCCTTGAACCGTGTTAATTCATAACGTGCATCACTCTGACTGGTAATTGATTCTAACTCATCATTAGTCCAAGCAAATTGATCTTCTATTTTCTTGGAAGAGTACTTGACGCGGTATAATGGTGGTAAGGCTATGTAGACACGCCCAGCTTCAATTAATGGCCGCATATACTTATAAAAGAATGTTAGTAGTAGGGTTTGAATGTGCGCGCCATCATCATCGGCATCTGTCATAATGATAATTTTGTTAAATGAAGCATCTTCAACTTTAAAATCAGTTCCAACACCGCCACCAATAGCATAAATCAATGTTGATATTTCTTCGTTTTTTAAAATATCTGCTAACTTAGCTTTTTCAGTGTTTAGTACTTTTCCACGTAGCGGCAAAATGGCTTGGAACTTACGGTCACGACCTTGCTTTGCAGAGCCCCCGGCTGAATCACCCTCGACTAGAAAGAGCTCATTTTTATCAGCATTTTTAGATTGGGCAGGTGCTAGCTTCCCGGAAAGCAGACGATCTTTCGCCCCTTTAGTTTTACCAGTGCGACTTTCGTCGCGGGCGCGACGAGCTGCTTCTCGAGCTTCGCGCGCGCGAAGTGCCTTACGGATTAAGTTTTGTCCGAAGTCACCATTTTCCATTAAGAAGCGTCCAAGAGTTTCATTAACCACAGAGTCAACAATACCACGTGCCTCTGGCGTTCCTAGTTTATCTTTGGTCTGTCCTTCAAACTGCAAAAACTGTTCTGGAACACGCAATGAAATAACAGCTGATAATCCTTCACGGACATCCGTGCCTTCTAAGTTTTTATCTTTATCTTTTAGTAAGTTGACTTTTCGTGCATATTCATTAAAAGCCTTTGTCCACGCAGTTCGGAAACCGACTTCGTGGGTTCCACCATCCTGTGTACGGACATTGTTAACAAATGAAAGAAGTGTTTCAGAGTAACCATCATTGTACTGCGCTGCAACATCAACAACAATACTCTCTTGTTCACCCTCAAAGGTCATAACTGGTCCGATAGTTTCTTTGTCTTCATTCAGAAAACCAACAAACGCTTCAAGACCTTTTTCATAATGATATTCTTCAACACGAACCGGATCAACTCTTTCGTCGGTTAACGTAAACTTAACACCACTCATTAAGAACGACGATTCACGCAAACGTTCTGCTAAAATATCAAATTTATAAACCGTAGCACTAAAAATTGTCGCATCTGGCTTGAAAGTAACCGTTGTCCCTGTTGGTTCCTTAGTTTTACCTAAATCTCGTAAGGTACCAACTGGATTACCACCATTCACGAATTCTTCTTGCCACTTATGGCCTTCGCGAACAATGGTTACCGTTAAGCTCTCCGACAATGCATTAACAACAGAAGAACCAACACCGTGTAACCCACCGGAAGTCGCATAGCCACCCTGCCCAAACTTTCCGCCGGCATGTAAAACTGTTAAAATAACTTCTGGTGTGGGTTTACCAGACTCATGCATGCCAATTGGCATCCCACGGCCAAAGTCTTGTACGGTGATAGCGTTATTATCATGTATCGTAACGCGAATTTCATTTCCATAGCCACCAAGTGCTTCATCAACAGCATTGTCAACGATTTCATAGACCAAGTGGTGCAAACCACGACCATCTGTTGAACCGATATACATTCCTGGACGTTTACGAACGGCCTCAAGTCCTTCTAAAATTTTTATTGAATCTGAATCATAATGATTTTTTTCTGGCATATTAATCTATCCTTCGATACACGAACCAGTGTTCGTGCGCTAATGTCAATCTATTTTATCATAGATGAAAATCTTGTTTCTGACAAGTGTCAATATTTTATTTTCAATAAGTTATGCCATATACTACTTAAATATATGGTAAACTTGTACTTGCTTTTATATTAAAGGGGTTTTTTTATGTTTACTACTATATTAATGTTTATACTCTCTTACTTGAGCGGATCTCTAGTCCCAGGATTTTGGGTAGGTAAAATCTTTTACCATAAAGATATTCGCGATGAGGGGTCAGGTAACATTGGTACTACCAATTCATTCCGTGTTTTGGGTATCCGAGCTGGCATAACTGTGCTGGCACTTGATATGCTTAAAGGTACGGCAGCAGGCTTGCTTCCCTTATTGTTCCATAGTAGCATTAATCCAATGTTAGTGGGTATTGGTGCTATACTGGGACACACGTTCTCCATCTGGATTGGCTTTAAAGGTGGTAAAGCAGTTGCTACTTCAGCTGGTGTATTACTTGCCTATAATCCCATATTTTTCATCATCATCATTAGTATTTTCGTTATTTTATTGTCAATTAGTTCAATGGTATCTCTGAGCTCTATGATTAGTTTCTCATGCGCCGTCCTAATATCACTATACTATCATGATTGGATACTAACGATAGTTGCTACCATATTAACAATTTTTGTTTTCTACCGCCATCGTACAAATATTTCCCGAATCAGAAATGGTACAGAAAGTACTATACCATTTGGCTGGTATTATAACCACAAGAAAAGCGCTCATTGAGCGCTTTTTGTATCGAATAAAATTGTCACCGGTCCATCGTTTGTTAAGCTAACTTGCATATCCGCTCCAAATTCTCCAGTTTCAACCTGTAATCCACTTTCCCTTAATGTCGCATTGAATTGATTATACATAACAGTCGCAAATTCTGGTGCCCCTGCCTTGGTAAAACTTGGACGATTTCCTTTTTTAGTATCAGCAAACAACGTAAATTGTGAGATAGATAAAATAGCGCCAGAAACGTCTTCGATACTACGATTCATCCGGCCGCTTTCATCTTCAAAAATTCGTAAATTATGTATTTTCCGAACTAAATAATCTATATCTGCTTGCTCGTCACCGTCAGCAACGCCAACTAACAATACATATCCTTTGTTAATTGCTCCTTTTACTTGGTCGTCAATTTTAACACTAGCTTTGCTTACGCGTTGCAATACAACTTTCATGCTATCTCCATTCTAAAAATACATTTACTTGCTAACATCATACGTGAAAAACGATATCGTATCAAGAACTTTCAAACGTCTTCCAGTTTTGACACAATTTTTATCATAAAAAGCCTCAAAATTGTTTTATTTGAGGCTTATCAACATATTTTGACATATTTTAATGAAATGTGCGTTCCACATCGTATACTGCTGGTAGATTGTTTAGAGAATCCATAATTGCTGTCAGCTGTTCTGAATTTTTGACACCTATTGATAGAGAAACTTGCGCCATCCCGTTTTTTGTCACATGACCGTTAACAGAATTAACATAGCGCGTTCGTCCATTAACACTACGAAGTACATCGTTTAGCAATCCACCGCGATTTTCACCATGAACAGTCAAATCAGCATCATAATTAGGTTTTGAGCCATTTTCATCTTCCCACTGTACATCCACAAGACGTTGTCCTTGAAGTTGAGCGGCTCGAATATTTGGGCACCCCACACGATGAACAGAAATACCACGTCCCTTCGTGATATAACCTTTAACATCGTCTCCTGGAACTGGTGTACAACATCGACCTAAACGTACTAATAAATTATCCACTCCTGCAATAACAATATCATCAGCCGTTGATTTTTGTCGTTTGGTGAAAGCTGTTTCATCACGAGTGATTTCGTGGCCTTCCTCCAGCATTTCACGCTGTAATTCTGCTGTAGCAGCTTCCTCATTAGCCTCTCGTATCTTTTCGGTTAATTTATTAGCCACACCAGGTACAGCAATATCGCCAAATCCTATTGCTGCCAACATATCATCTGGCGTATGATAGTGCATCTTATCTGCGGTTTCTTGAATATTTTCTGGCGTCAGAATCTCAGCAGGATTGAAATTATTGTCTCTTAGGTTTTTAGCTAACAATTCACGCGCTGCGGCGATGTTGTCTTCTCTATCCAACTGCTTAAAATACTGCTTAATTTTGTTTCGTGCTCGGCGTGTCGAAACAATCTCTAACCAGTCACGGCTTGGTTTAGCATTAGCAGAAGTGATAATTTCTATAATATCACCGGTTTTTATTTTATAATCCAGTGGTACGATTCGACCATTTATTTTTGCACCAGTTGTTTTAATCCCAATATTTGTATGGATTGAAAACGCCATATCCAACGGTCCGGCACCTTTAGCCAGTTCGAACACATCACCACGAGGTGTAAACGCATAAACACGATCAGAAAACAAATCACCCGTTACACCATCCATAAAGTCTTCGGCATTTTTGGCATTTTCTTGCAGTTCTAATATGCCTTGGATGACATTTAAGGCTTGCTGACTGTTATCATCGACATTTGCCTCTTTATTTGAGCCCCGATTTTTTTTATATGCCCAATGTGCAGCTACTCCATATTCAGCCACTTCATGCATATGATGCGTACGAATTTGCACTTCCAATGGACGTCCGTCAGGACCAATAACTGTGGTATGTAAACTTTGATATCCGTTCGCTTTTGGCAATGCAATATAATCTTTAAAACGGCCAGGAATCGGTGTCCATTTTGAGTGTATTGCTCCTAATACAGCATAAGTGTCCGGAATCGAATCCGTTAATACACGAACAGCCAATAAATCATAAATTTCTTCAAAAGCCTTATGCTTATCCACCATTTTTCGATAAATTGAGTAAATATGCTTTGGACGACCATACACATCAACATGACTTAATTCAAGATCTTTTATCGCACCATTAATCTGGTCTACTGCTTCCTGTACGTAGCTAATTCGTTCTTCGCGCTTCATATTCATCAGTGAAGCAATATGATAATATTGCTCGGGATCAATATAACTTAAGGATAAGTCTTCAAGTTCCCACTTAATCGTACTAATACCAAGGCGGTCAGCCAGTGGCGCGTAGATTTCCAATGTTTCTTTTGCAATGCGCTTTTGTTTTTCTTCCCGTAAAGCGCCTAAAGTGCGCATATTGTGCAAACGGTCGGCTAACTTAACAATAATCACACGTATGTCTTTTGACATAGCTAAAAGCAACTTACGATGGTTTTCTGCAAGCTGTTCTTGTGAACTTTGATATTGAATTTTACTAATTTTCGTTACACCATCAATAATTTGGGCAATTGTTTCTCCAAAATTATCTCGAACATCCTGTAACGTAGCCGTCGTATCCTCAACAACATCATGAAGATAGCCTGAAATAACCGTTGCCGTATCCATCTTCAGTTCTGCCAAAATACCAGCAACTTGAATTGGATGAATAATATATGGTTCCCCAGACTTACGTTTCTGCTCCTTGTGCAACTCTGACGCCCATTCGTAGGCCTTTTTAACATTTTTTGTATCTGATTCGGACATGTATTGTCCGACCATCTCGAGGACTTCCGGTCCTGTATAATGCTTTGTTTTTGCCATATTTTAGCGTATAATGTGTGACCATTTATCCATGTTTCAGTGTTTGATACACTACTGTCTTAAACAAGCTAGATCCACTGATTTCAAAGATGTCGCACACAATTCCCTTCATGGATTCCGGAGAGTACAAAATCACTTAACAAAACGATTTGCACCTTATTAACGCTTTACAATGCGTACTCTCATTATAAGCAAAATTTAATTTTTTCACAAGCCACGTTTAAATCTGTGCACGAGTGAGTCATAAGCGCTAAAATTAAATAATAAACTTTACTTGTTTAATTATTTAAAAATAGGGAGATAACGTGCTTAGTCATGTCAAAAAATCAAGAAAAATCTCTTTGGAAACGTAACGTATTGGTCCTTTGGTTTGGTGTGTTTATGACAGGAATCGCTCTGAGTGAAGTCATGCCATTTCTTTCTTTGTACATTGACACCTTAGGCCATTTTAGTAAAAATCAGCTAACATTTTATTCTGGGGCAATTTTCTCTGTGTCATTTTTAGTTATGGCGATCGTGTCCCCTTTATGGGGGAATCTCGCTGATAGAAAAGGTCGCAAATTAATGATGCTTCGTGCTGCACTTGGTATGGCGATTGTCCTATTTTTAATGGGGTATGTCACTAATGTTTGGCAATTATTCATTCTTCGTGCCCTTCAAGGTGCTACGGGCGGCTATATTTCCAATTCAAATGCCTTAATTGCCACACAAACCCCGAAAGAACACGCCGGTCACGCACTTGGCATTTTGGTAACTGGTATGACAGCTGGTAATTTACTTGGTCCACTATTTGGTGGTACTTTAGCTTCAGTTGTTTCATATCGTATGTCTTTTCATATCACCGGTATCATTTTATTTTTGGTATTCATACTGACCATGTTTTTTGTTAAAGAGGAGCCTCACGTAGCCCCTGCTGATTCAAATCCAACGTCAACAGCTGATCTCTGGCACGCACTACCAAACAAACAATTAATTTTTGGACTATTTATTACTACAATGTTAGTACAAACAGTCAATACCTCCATCAATCCCATTATCAGTCTGTTTGTCCGCGAGTTAACAAACAACAGTAACAACACTACCTTTCTCGCCGGTGTCGTGGCAGCAATGCCTGGTATTGCAACAGTTTTTGCAGCGCCACAGTTTGGAAAAATTGGTGACCGCGTGGGTACACACAGAATGATAAAAATTGGTTTTTGTATTGCTATCGCTGCATTAGTCCCAACAGCATTTGTAACAAGTGTCTTCATGCTAATGGTATTTCGATTTATTATTGGTATTAGTGATGCCACCATGTTACCAGCTGTGCAGACCTTGCTATCTAAAAACTCACCCTCAGCAATGACTGGCCGAATCTTCAGCTATAATCAAAGTTTCCAATCAATCGGAAGTGTCATGGGTCCAATGTTTGGTGCCCTAGTAGCCAGTGTATTTGATTATCGAGGTATTTTTATTTTCAGTGCTTTGTTAATCGTATTGAATGCTATCCTGTTTAACTTTAACACCAAATCTTTGAGAAAATAAGCATACAAAAAGGATGAACTTTATGATTCATCCTTTTTGTATGCTTCAAGTTTTCTCAAGTCAACAGTTGCTTCTGTCCATCTTTGTAACGGCACATAATCATGGCGCTTATTAAAAGATAATTTTTCTTGTGATAGTACAGCAACACTTTGATTATTTTCTGTCAAAAATACTTGCCCAGTATGTTTGTACTTTCCTTTTGTATGTTTTCCAGTTCGCCACCTGTGCAAAGTCGCGCCATCTTTAGGAACATAGTTTCCTGACAGATCCTGCTCAACTACAATACCTGTAAACAGATGTGTTTCATACTTGTCTTTACTCATAATATTTGATGCCCACCCCTAATTCAAATCTTGTACCATCAATAGGCTCTGTGGGTTGCAAGTGGAGCTCATAATCAATATTGGAAGCCGCTAAGCGGACATCTGTTTGTAGTGTCAATTTATTAACATTATCCAATAACTTTCTATCTTGCTCCGTCATCCGATCTAACAATGATCGAACTGTCATACGTAGCCACTGAACCTGCATTACTTTGCTTATAAAGGCAACTTGTCCAAATGGCATAGGACGTAACCATGTATCATAACTGATGTTTGAGACTTCAACATGATCTACCCAGTCATTACCATTTTGACACCATATTACCTGGTACACGCCTGGATTTTCCAGATGTGTTTGTGTTAGCTCTTTTGGCAAATCAACAATTTGTGGCACAATTCGCATTTCACCGACCATGTGTTGGGTGATGTTAATTGGATAAATTTGATGCCCATCAGAAAATACGTTTAAGGCAAATTCAGTTTGTGTTGTTTCCGGTCCACTTGGTGTATGCTTTTCCTTTGGCAAAATCAACACGTTCTGATTGAGTTCGCGTAATGCCTTAATTAACTTACGTCGATTCCCTGGAACAATTATGGCTATCGGATTTTCGAGTTCAACAACCTTCATGACGTCTGAAATTTCCAATGGCTCCAAATATTGCTTATCAGCCAAATTTTGCATCAGCGTTGCATCACTAGCGTTATTATTCATAATTACAGTATGGTACTGCAGACGTCGTAGTTCAGATAACACAACGGTTGTCGCATAACCACCAGATGCAGCATCCCCTAGTCTAAATGCACCACTACCGATGACCAGAACAGTATTATCACTGACCTGTTCAGATTCATTTTCTTCTTCGTAAGTCGAGTAATATTGACGTGCATTCTCTGGAAACTCACCGGCCGATGGTTCTAAAGCTTTATAAGTTGGGTCAATGTTGTGTTCCTTTGTTAAGGCTCGAATAATTTTAAAATCGGTATCCCAAAAAAGAGCAATTAGACCATCTGATAAGCCATACCTTTTACCACGCCGCAATGACACGATACTGTCTACATCTTTTTCAATCTCAAGTTCTAATTGCAATAGATGCCTTAATTGATAAAAGTAAAATTCGTCAATATTTGTTAATTCGGCTAACTCGTCAATTTCGTAACCACGTTTTATGGCTTCAATGAGTAGCAACACACGATTATCTTCAGGATGAATTAGCTGCTGGATTAATGCGTCATCACTAACATGTGCCATATTTGTTGGTGAAAATGTGGCATTGTTAAAATGTGCCGATCGAATGGCTTTTTCGAGAGCCTCAATGAATGTACGCCCAAACCCAATCGTCGAGCCAACAGACTTTTGTATACTATTCAGCTGTCGATTCACCGAAACATTGGATTCCTCTAACTCACCGAATGGAAAAATTGGCAACTTTACCGTGATATGATCCATCATCGGTTCCATCATAGCCATTTTTTGACCAAAATCGTGTGAAAGCACAATGTCTTCTAACGCAATACCCATCGCCAAGTTAATGGCTACTAGCATTACTGGATATCCAGTTACAAGCGCCATACGACTAGACATTTGATCAATATAGGGTGAAACCTTAATGATATAAATAGCACCTGTCGTATCGTCAAAGGCAAATTGAACGTGCATTACACCTTGTAATTCTAATAAATCAGCAACTTGGAAGGCATACATCCTCATTTTTTCCAAAATTTGGTCTTGAATCGTTAATGTTGGTGACACACTTAATGAATCAGCAGTATGAATACCAATTGGATCCATATCCTCACTGGCACCGATTTTCATCTTGTTCCCGCGAAAATCTCGTAACACTTCCATTCCAATTTCTTTCAAACCATTTATGGCTTTAGAAATAATGATTTCTTGCGTCATTGACTGTGTTTTGGCATTATCAATTGCTTCTTCAAATTCATCTAACCGCTCAACCATCTGACGTGTATTAGTATTTTTTGGATGCAGAGATCTAATCATTAATGGGACCTGAAGCTCACGTAACAATTCGTTTGCATCGTCTTGCGCTTTGACAACATGGCTTGTGATAACTGGTAAACCAGCTTCTGCCATAAATTTCGTAAAATCAGCCAGATTATTAATCCTTAGTAACATATCAATGCTCAAGCCAAGAGTTTGAGGTACTAAACCGTCCCCATGCTCCCATGATTGCACAACATCTGCCCATAACCTTACCGCGCGCACGCCACCAAAAAGTGGTAGCACCGTGTCAATATGGTTATGCTTAATAACCTGTTTAACGTTTTCAACTGTCAAAGGCTTCCAAATTGTTTCAGCCGCTAAACTTTCTAGAGACAATGCGTAAGGGTTTTCGTCAATTAGAAAGACATTAATACCATGTCCCTTTAATTCGGGCATGACCTGATAAATGGCTGCATCATGCTCCGATTCAAGACCAAAATCATTTGATCCCGCACCAATGAATAAAATATTTTTAGCTGTGATGTTCGACATAATCTTCTACCGTTTCAAAAAAATCTGCAAATACTGCTGTCGCTTCATATGGTCCTGGAGCGGCATCTGGGAAAAACTGTACACTAAAAGCTGGATAATCACGGTGACGCAGTCCCTGTACAGCACCATCTACTAAATCACGATAGGTAACAAATAATTTCTTATGGTCAAGTAATTCTTCGTCAACCGCATACCCTTGGCCCTGCATTGCATAAAAAATTTGCCTAGAAATAATTTCTTGAATAGGATGGTTCATGCCGTGATGTTCAGATGGGAGTGCCACCAATGTTGCATCATTGGCTAAAGCAAATAATTCATGGCCCAAGCCAATACCCAGTAACGGCGCCTTTGTTTGCAATACTCTGATCAACGTAAGAACACTTTCTGGCAGTGAGCGCGGATCGCCAGGGCCTGTAGATAGGATAATGCCATCTGGATCTAAGGTTAATACTTCATCAACACTTGTTGTATATGGTAAAACGGAAACATTGGCATCGTAATCCCCTAACATGCGAAGAATACCATGTTTTAAACCGAAATCTATTACTACAATATGACGACCACGCCCGGGATTAGCATATGGCTTAGAGGTCGCTGTATTTTGGACTTGTTTATTTGTTAAAACTGTCGCTACTAATTGATCTACTGCGTGATCATCAGCGTAGTCAACAATTGTAGCTTTTTGTGGCCCAGTTTCTCGCAAATGTCTGATCAATTTTCGTGTATCAACTTGATACAATCCAGGAATATTGTGTTGCTTCAGGAAACGATCTAAATTCATACGACGTTGCCGATTAACTGATACCTCAGCCAAATCATGTACGATCATTCCTCTTATCATTGGTTTCACTGATTCATAAGCCTCAGCATGAATACCCGCTGCCCCGATAACAGGCATCGAAAAGACAATCATTTGCCCATCGTAAATTGGATCTGTGATAATTTCTTGATAACCAGTCATGGCCGTATGAAAAATGATTTCCCCAAAAGTGGTGGCAGGTGCACCAAAGCCAAGGCCCTCAAAAACCGTGCCATCTTCTAGGATTAAATGTCTAATCATAAGCTATAATTCTCCAAACTGCTGTATACAAATAGACAGTATTGTATACAGCATTAAAGTAACAGATTATCTGTTATCTACTTCCCCACAAATATATCAATTGATCCTTAGCCGCCAAAAAGTTATTAATGAACAATTTCAACTGCATCTTTTCCATCAATTTCTTGCACAAAGACTTTAATCTTTTCATTCTGTGCGGTGGGAATATTTTTTCCAACGAAGTCTGCTCGAATAGGCAATTCTCTGTGTCCACGATCCACCAAAACAGCTAGTGAAATCGTTTTAGGACGACCAATATGAATCAGTGCATCCAATGCTGCTCGAATAGTTCGTCCTGTAAACAATACATCGTCAATCAAAACAATATTCTGTTCGGAAATGTTCAATCGCTCTTCTGAGTTCAAACCTAAATCGTTATGCTGATCAGGTTTATCATCCCGAAAGTTAGTAATGTCAATGGCCATGACCGGAATTTGAACGCCTTCTAATTGTTCTAAACGATCTGCAATACGGCGTGCAAGATACTCGCCACGTGTTTTGATTCCCACCAGAACCAAATTTTTACCGCCCTTATTACGCTCAATTATCTCGTATGTAATACGAGTTAACGCGCGCTGTAATGAGGCATTATCTAAAACTTCTTTATTTGGCATATTCATCTTCCTCTCTATTAATCGGTGTTAATGTTGATAAAGCAAACTGAAAGTAATCTGGTAATGGACTGTCAAATGACAGTTCATCGCCTGTTGTAGGTTGCTCTAAAGTCAGTGTCTTAGCATGCAATAATTGCCCATTCAACTGTGTACCATCTAGCTTCTGTGCCGTGCCGTATACCGGATCCCCAACAACTGGATGACCAATGTAACTCATATGCACCCTTATTTGGTGCGTTCTGCCAGTTTCTAAACTCACTTTTAACAGCGTATAACCAACATATCGTTTTAAGACACGAAAATGCGTGACAGCCTCACGTCCGCCTTCAATAACTGCTTGTTTTTTTCGATCAATTTTATGACGTCCAATCGGAGCTTCAATTGTTCCTGAATCTTCCGTAAATTCACCACGGACTAGCGCGTAATACACGCGCTGATTTTTATGAGATTTTAACTGTTCAGATAGTGAACGATGAGCCTTATCGTTTTTTGCGACCATTAGTAGGCCGCTGGTATCACGATCAATGCGATGTACTATTCCAGGTCGGAATTCACCATTGATGGTTGACAATGGTGAATGATGAAGTAATGCGTTCACCAATGTACCAGAACTATGTCCTGCAGCAGGGTGCACGACCATTCCTTGTGGCTTATTTACAACAATAATATCATCATCTTCATAAATAATATCAAGCGGAATGTTTTCAGCTTCGATCTTTGTTTCTTGAGTCTCAGGTGGAGTAATAGATATTGTATCTCCACTGACAACTTTATATGAGCGTTTTACTTTATGATTATTAACTAAAATCGTACCATCCACTAGCCAATTTGAGAGTGTGGTACGTGAGTAACTCAGATTTTCTTTCGATAACACAGCATCAACACGCCCAGCTTGATCTGTTATATGAATTAATATTTTATTTGCCATCAGTATCCATGTAATCCTTAATTTGTTGCACAATGTTTTTTGTAAGATAATATTTTCGTTCTCGGCCAGCACGAATAAATGATAAAACATGACCATTCAACTGCCAATGTTCAATATCTTTCAAAGAAATTTTTTCATACTCTGATAATAACACCCGACCCAAAAAAAGATTAGGCCCAGCGATGTAAACACGTCGACGAACGACTAGTAGTACGCCTAATAAAATCATCACCATAATAAACAAAATTGGTAGGATTTCAAGTTTGAAACTCATTTCATCCCAAACGACAATACTGCCCATAAAAAATATACCCCACCACAACCAACTAATTGTACCTGTTGAATCCAGTGGTTGAAAAAAACCGCGTCTTGGTATCATGTGTTGCCCTTTTCTGTAAACGTATTCAACTAATATTTTACCAGATTTCAATTAAAGGAATGTAAAAAGTTACTGCTAACAATGCATAGCTTATTATCCTCAATGTATTATTCGACGACAACATATAATATTTCAACAAAATTTGTTATACTTTCGATATACGTTCAATTAAAAGGAAACTTATATGATTACACTATATGTTGACGCAGCACGTGACGTATCCACTGGTCGTTCGTCAGCTGGCGCAGTTTTAATTATTGATAAAGTACAAAAACAGCTAAAAACAGCCTTGAGAGAGACTGTTAATAATCATGAGGCTGAATTTTTGGCAGTTCTTTGGGCATTAAAGTACCTACCTAGCAATGAAAATGTACAAATATATAGTGATTCAAAAATCGTAACTGATGCCTTGCATAAATCTTATGCAAAACACTACCAAGGGCTTGTTGATGAAATCAATCTACAATTAACACCATACCCTCTAGTTTTGATCAATTGGGTTCCAGAAAAAGAAAATCGCGGAGCTCATAATTTAGCTTTGCAAGCATTAAAAAACGCGAACCATTAAAGTTCGCGTTTTTTAATTGTTTACAATACAAGTTGGTACGCCCATCGAACACCATTAATTTCTTCTCCCTCATTAATGTGCACAATGCCACGCTTCTCAAATCCATTACCCGTGATAACAGCTTGCATTGGCAAGTTACCTGGATGAGTATCAATTCGAAAATCGCTTGTACCGTTTTCATAGAAAAATGTCAAAATAGCAGTCATGAATCGCTGCGCCAGTTTTTGCCCCCGGTACTTATCAAGAATAGCAAAGCGATGAATGCCAATGTAATCTGTTTCATCATTTAGCCATTGACCGTCCTCTATTAGCGTATATATCGGGTCTTCACCTGCTAATATTGCTGTATATCCCGCAACTTGATGATCCACAACCAACACGAATCCTCTTTGCAGTACTAAGTCTTCCTCAATCGTATCTTGATTAGGATATCCCGATTGCCACTGTGAAAGCCCTTGTTCTTTCAGGTAATAACGGGCATTATTGATGATTGATACAATTGATTTTATATCCTCCTCATGCGCCCGTCGCATATAAACTGATGTCATATTCCCGTCCTTATAATTAGAAATAATTTATTTTATCATAAAAATTATAATAGGACAATCATAAAATCTTTACCGTTCTCTTTTCTTCACAGTAACTTTCCAAACGATTCATAGCTGTCTCTAGCATGTCCAGAGATGCCGCATAACTAATTCGTACATATCCTGCACCACCTGGTCCAAATCCAGATCCAGGAACGACTGCCAATTGTTGCCTATCTACCAGGTCATAAGCAAACTCCACGTCATTTTGATTTAAATCTACAGGTATTTTAGCAAACATATAAAATGCGCCGCTTGGTGTTGCCATTTCAAAACCTAGTTTTGTCATTTTTTCAACTAAGTAGTCACGTCGTTTTTTATATTGCTCTTTCATCCATAATGTATCGTCCTTACTTTCAGCACTTTTAAATGCTTCAGTAGCTGCTGCCATTGCAGGATTTGAAGGTGTCATTATGACAAAACCATGCACCATATTAATTTTCTTCATTAATGCCGCAGGACCCGCCAAAATACCGATTCGATAGCCCGTCATGGCATGGGACTTTGATACGCCATTAACAACAATTGTTTGTTCTGGTAAAATGCTTGCCATTGAAACATGAGGTGCATCATAGCTCAATTCAGAATAGATTTCGTCTGAAATGATTAAAATATCTGTTTCTCGTACCACGTCTGCTAAAGCTTTCAACTGTTCTGCTGTGTAAGTCACGCCAGTTGGATTAGAAGGATTGGTGATAATAATTGCTTTGATATGATCTTCGGTAGCAATGATTTCGCGTAAATGATCTGGCGTTAATACGAATTCGTCTTCCGAAACGTCAATAAACACTGGGTGTCCGCCATTAATGCGTGTCATTTCAGCATACACTGGGTAGGCGGGCGTCGGGATCAGAACCTTATCATCAGGATTCAAAATTGCTGCCAATAATGTATAAAGACCTTCTGTGGCACCAACTGTTGTAATGATTTCTTCAGCTGGGTCAAAATCAAGCCCATAACGATCATTTAAAAAGTCACTAGCTGCTTGACGTAGTGTTTTCTTTCCTGCTGAAACTGAATAGTGTGAATCATCTGCACTAATTGCAGCTAAAGCAGCTTCTTTAATATGCTGGGGAACTGAAAAATCTGGCTCACCAATTGTTAGTTTCAGAATATTGGGAATATCACTAACTTTTTCGTCGAATGAATGGATTGGGCTAGGCTTTACTTTATCTAAATTATCATTAAAAATACCGACTTGTTCTAACTTTGACTTAATCATATTGAATCCTCATTTCATTGTTGCTTTATTCTATCAATGATGAATTATTTTTTCACGAAAATATTGTACAAAGAAAAAATTTATCATTGGTCATATTGCATAAATAGCCACCCTGAAAATAAAAAAACAAGAGATCATTGATCCCTTGTTTTTTATCTAACACGCTTACCCCAGTACTGGAAGTAATCGACACGCAATGCCCCATTATATAGTTTGCGTCGTTTTGTCGCTTTTTCACCGTAAGATTTTTCAAACTCTAAGTCACTAGTTAAAATATACTTACTCCAACTTGGTAGATTACGATAGACAGAACCCATTTGCTCGTATAACTCACGGGCGGCTTCGAGTTCACCTAAACGTTCACCATAAGGCGGATTAGTCACCAGTACACCGTTAAGTTTATCAGTTGTCCAGTCTTTGGCAGCTAACTGCTTGAAAGTGATATCCTGACCAAGTCCCGCATGTTTGGCGTTTTCTCTAGCAATATCAACCATATTTTCGTCAATATCAAACCCTTCAATATCAAGAGTACGGTCATAATCAGCTTGCGCTTCAGCCGCATCACGCACTTTGTCTGACAATTTTTTATCAAACCAGTCCATGCTCTCAATATCAAAGTCACGAATTAATCCAGGTGCGATATTACGACCAATTAATGCTGCCTCAATCGCAATCGTTCCAGAACCAGTTGTTGGGTCAACAAATGGACGATCCGGGTGCCAATTTGTTAGCAAAACTAGTGCCGCTGCAAAGTTTTCTTTTAATGGTGCACCACCCTTATTCACACGATAGCCACGCTTAAATAGGGATTCCCCTGTTGTATCCAAGGTAACCATAACGTGATCTTTATCAATCATCACTTCAAGTTGTGCAAAATAACCGTTTTCAGGCAAACGTGTTCGAATATGATAAGCTTCTTGCAATCTATTGACGATTGCTTTTTTAGTAATAGCTTGAACATCTGGCACACTAAATAACTCAGATTTTTTTGAACGTCCTGCAACGGGGAATTCTGAATCATAGTTCAAATAATCCTCCCATGGTAACGCTTTAACGCCCTCAAACAGCTGATCAAATGTCGTCGCATCAAATTCACCCACAATAATTTTAATTCGATCAGCTGTACGAAGCCAAATATTAGTATTCAATATATCTTTTTGTGTACCATCAAAACGTACTCGATAATTTTCAACTTGATGTTCATAGCCCAAGCGTTCTAGCTCTTTACCAACAAGCGATTCCAATCCTGCTGCTGCTGTTGCCATTAAATGATATGTTTTTTCCATGATTTTCCTTTATAATTAGCGTATGAGATTAACTGATTTAGAAGATTTAACACAATATATGTCACTTGATACAAAATTATTAGTACAAACTGAGGACTTTGTTAATCCAGTGACAGCAATAAAATATGCAAATAATCATTCGGATATTATATTGCTAGCTAATAATCAGACTAATGCCATGACACTATCACAACTATTCGCACGTTTGCGTACACTACCGGCAAATACTATTCTCCTCACAGAAAATAATCAACCTATTTTTGGTTTTCATCTTGATAATCAATACAATATTATTTTTAAATAATTAATCAATAATATTGTTATATGTTACACCACGTCTGCGCTGCTTAGAGACCTGCGCTGCCTGTGGTGTAGTAATATTATCACGTTGCCAGTTGGCCAAAATTGTTTCAATATAACGCAAACTACGGGCATTATTTGCAACAGCCTCTTGAATGGCCAATAACATCATCACTGGCTCAAAGTGATCCTGATCGAACCAATGCCCAACAGTTTGCATTTCCATTGGTGATAACGGACGCCCAAATTCTGCCTCTAACGTCTGCATAATCTCACGACGAGCACTCTTACCATCTGACACAATTTCCGACCGTTGTGTAGTTTGACCATCTAATAGTTTTTCGTATAATGGTGTAAAATCATAAGTTTCAGTCTGAATACTGCCACCTACCACCTGCATCAAATCTCGTCTTATCAAACTCTGCAAACGCGTAATAACAATTTTTTCGGTCGTGTGCATTACTTGGGCAATAGCTGCCGGTGTAGCTTGATCTCCCCGCCCTTGAATACGCTCCACCTGCATATACAATGCTAAATCATCATTATCTAGACCAACATCTTGATAATGTAACAACAAGTCATTACTTACGCCAGTGTTACCAGCTTGAATATACTGTTGTAATCTTTTTTCTAACGTCATATTTCCTCGGTTTTAAAAACGTCCAAATAAATTGGACGTTTTTCTTAGTTTTTCTTATATAAATAGTGTATCACATTCGAGTAAGAATACTATGCTACAAAACTATAATTAAGGACGTAAACGGTTGGTCATTCGTGGAAATGGAATGGCTTCACGAATATGCTCCTCGCCAGTTACAAATGTCACCATACGTTCTAAGCCCAAGCCAAATCCTGAGTGTGGCACTGAACCGTACTTACGCAAATCAAGGTACCAAGCATACTCATCCATGTTTAACCCTAGTTTTTCAATTTCATTCTTCAGGTAGTCATAATCCGTATCACGTTCTGATCCACCTATAATTTCTCCATAACCTTCCGGAGCTAATAAATCAGCTGAAACAACAATGTCATCTCGTGTTTTATGGCGCTTCATGTAGAATGGCTTAATTGCTTTTGGAAAGTTAACAATAAACACGGGTTTAGCAAAATGATTAGCCAAGAACGTTTCTTCGGGTGAACCAAAATCAACACCCCACTCCACATCAAAATCATTATCTTGTAATAATTTGACTGCATCATCATAGCTCACACGTGGATATGGTAACTGCGTATATGAACGAAGTAGGCCTTTGTCACGCTTGAGAATGTCAAGTTCTTGATCATTATTCTCGAGTACCTTTGAGATCAAGAAAGCAATATAACGTTCTTGGAGTTTCAAACTTTCCTCTTGATCCATAAAAGCCATTTCAGGCTCAATCATCCAAAACTCAGTCAAATGACGTCTCGTCTTAGATTTTTCTGCGCGAAATGTTGGCCCAAATGTAAATACTTTACCAAACGCCATTGCACCAGCTTCAGCATACAATTGACCAGTTTGCGACAAGAATGCTGGTTCGCCAAAATAATCCGTTTCAAATAATTCAGTCGTTCCTTCTGGGGCAGATCCAGTCAGCACAGGAGCATCTAATTTCGTAAAGCCTTCTTTGTTAAAGAACTCGTATGTTGCTGCAACAAGTGTATTACGAATTTTTAGAGTAGCAAACGGCTTCAGATGCCGTAAGTACAAATGACGTTCGTCAAACAGAAATTCAGTTCCATGCTCTTTAGGTGTAATTGGATAGTCATGGCTTTCACCAATTACTTTAATATCGGAAACAGCCATTTCATAACCGAAAGATGAACGAGCATCTTCATGAATTTCACCAGTAACATAAATACTAGTTTCTTGCTTCAAACTTTTAGCAGTTTCAAACACTTCTTCTGACACGTCAGCTTTAGCAACAACCCCTTGGAAGAAGGCTGTGCCATCACGTAATTGTAAGAATGCAATTTTGCCACTACCACGCTTTTGACGGAGCCAAGCCCCAATAGTCACTGTCTTTCCAACAAAGTTTTTTGCATCAATAATCTTAATTTTAGGTATTTCTTCAGTCATCACTATATTAATCTTTCGTATATTTTTTAAAGAATTGCGTCAAACGTAAAACTGCTTCATTAAGGGTATCTTGGTCTTTAGCATAACTCAAACGCAGATATCCTGGCATGCCGAATCCCTCACCGGCAGGCAAAGCAACATGTGCTTCTTCCAAAATTTTCGTTGATAATTCAACAGTATTACTTACGCCAACAAGTTTCTTTAATTTTTCATCAACTTGTGGAAATAAATAAAAGGCACCTTGCGGCTTTACATCAACGTGTACGCCATTAATTTTGTTTATTGCCTCAAAAGTCGTATTTAACCGTTGTTCAAACGCCTGACGCATGTTTTCAACAGTGTCTTGCTCCCCATTCAATGCCTCAATTGCTGCATATTGAGCCGCTACTGTTGGATTGGAAGTCATGTGTCCCAATAACTTATTCATCGCCGAAATAATTTCTGAACTCGCTAAAGTCCAACCTATACGCCATCCTGTCATTGAGTATGCCTTAGACACACCATCCACAATAATCATAGCACTATTTTCAAGATGTTGTAACTGCAACCCAGATGTAAACTCAGCACCATTATAAACAAGTTGACCATATATTTCGTCTAAAATAACATAGACCCCATGTGTATTTGACCAATCTAGGATATCTTGAATTTCTTGTTTACTATATACTTGCCCAGTTGGATTGGTAGGAGAATTGACAATAACCAACTTGACCGTTTCTTTAATTTTGTCCAAATCTGAAATGGTTAACTTCATCGACGAGCTTTCCGAATGAACCTCTATCAGTTCACCACCAGCTAGCTTGATTTGTTCAACATAACTCACCCACTCCGGAGCAGCAGTAACAACTGTGTCACCAGGATTTAGTAAAACTTGCATCAATACATACAGTGATAATTTTGCTCCTGTCGTTACGGAAACATTTTGAGTAGTAATAGCTGCTTCATATCGCTGACTGACATTTTCAACAATCGCCTGCTTCAAGGCAGGTAAACCACTGGCTGGTGTATAAAAACTTGTTTTTTGTGCTTGAATCGCTTCAATAGCTGCGTCAGAAATATTTTTAGGTGTTTGAAAATCAGGCTCACCTACGCCTAAATTAATGACATCAATACCCTCTGCTTGCATTTGTTTAGCAAGGCCGTTCATAACTAACGTTGGAGAAGCAGTTATAGCATTCACACGATTCGAAAAAGTCTTCACTTTATAGTTACCTCTTACATACCTGAAATGGCACGATACGTCTTTCCTGATTTAAAGTCTAATGTTAAATAATTTAGTTTATTGTCCTGCCCTTTATAACTAATCTCCCAAACTAATACACCTTGGTATTCACTAATATTAGCTGAATATAACTTTTTTGGCTTGAATTTGTTAGTTATCAGTTTTTTGAGCTGACTATCTGTCATTCCTGATGAACGATTATATGTTTTTATTTTATTATTGCGAACAATTGCAACTTTTTGAGTGCCAGTCGTTGTTTGCCCTAGAACAGCATAAGTGGTCGTCTTTCGATAATTAACAGATACTTGTGTTACTGTTGCAATGCTTGTTTTTTCACGTACTAATTTTTCAACTCGATTTTCTGCCTGGCGCATTGGAGCTAATGAAACGTAAAAATACCCCAAAATAAAGGCTGCTAGGATAATCAGAATACCGACTACTATGAACCAGAAGTGCGCCCAATGAATGCGCGCTTGGCGATGTCGCTGGCGGATTCGAATATCATCTTTAAATTGTATCATTTTTTGAACCCTCCATAATGGCACGTACACATGATATTATACCAAAAAATATGGTGATTTTGATCTGCGAGTTAGAGGTCATGCAATAATCGATCATATTGCTGTTCTAAACCTTTTTTCAAGTTCATCTTTTCAACGACAATTTGTTGCTTAAATCGATTACGTTGCATAGCATTCAATTGAGAAACTAATATACCATTTTGATGACGTTGCATTTGGGTTAAAACATAAGCTAGACGTGATACAGGTTGCCATACTTCTCTTTCTGGAACAATTACAATTGCAGGTAATTCCTGCTCTCTAAGCCACATGGTTGAAAAAATTTTTGGGGTAACAATAATAATATTATTTCGTTTGGTTTGACTCTGTCGTTGTATTTTTTCCAACGAGCCAGTAATTCCTTCCGCGACAATATTATAATTCGTTGTCACTGCATATTTTATTTTTTGATACCAATGATTAACCCGTTCTTCATTGGGGACGATTAATAGTATTTCTCCAACATTACGCTGCGTAATAGCTTGTAAATGCACTATTGGAGACGAACGTTGCAATTGTACAACATGAATTGGTTGTAAATCATTATGAACAAATTCACGCTCAACAGTAAAGGGCTCCGGTACATCACGTAAGAATTCCGTAACCTCTGTTGGTAAAAACTCACTCACAATTAATAATTTATGAACATTGGAAACAAATTCTGCTTGATAAATCGCACGTTCCAAAATATCGAATACGACTTCAGTTTGAGTTTGTCCGTTAACTTCGGAAAATTCATTTGCCACCACAATGTCATTTTGTAACTGTAAGCGTCTAATCTTCAACAATTGATCTCGAGCATCTTGGAACTCATGAGGAATACTATTTTCACTAATTTCAAATAATTCCTTCAAATGTAATATTATCAGTAGAAACCGTTCCACGCGCTTTAAATTAGCCCGTTGATTATCGGATTGCAATATTTGTTTTAGTAGTTTTAATGCTTCACTTAAACTCTGCCGAACAAATAAGCGCTGTTTATGCGTCAAACCAGCAATCTCTTGATGATTCAATCCTTTTAAAATGTTTTGATACTGCGTGACATTTAAAGAAACGTGAAAATAATCATGTAAATCATCAACAAATTGCGTTGGTGTTTCCATGACAACAACTGGCCATTTATCAATCTTTTTCTCTTCACGCAGTTTCTGACTTTGCACAAAGTATGTGCTGAAGTTCATGATAATGATATTAGCTTGATGCGCACTTTTATAAGCCTTTTCGAAAAATTGTGCATGACTGTCACCACGAATTGATGACACGTAGTCACCATTTTGAACACCTACCGAAATTTCTCGAAGTAAACCAGTTTTTGTTTGCGTTAGCCAAACCAAAACACGAGCTTTAAAAAATTGAATTTGCAATGTACTTTTTTCTTCTAAAGTTTGAGCAAACTTTTCAACATCTATATACTCTGATGGCTCGTACAAAATAGCACTTTGCATTGGTCGGCTAAATAGCTTTGTAAGATTAGTAATAATATCTACTTGCTGAGCTTGTAAACTCTCATCATTAGTCAATAAAACCGCTGTTTTTCCACTTAGAATAACTGGAACTAAATAGGCCAATGTTTTTCCAACTCTCGGACCGGTTAAAATGGTCAGCAAGCCATCGGTACGTTTATTTAAGAATTGATTGGCACGATCCATTAAACTGTTCTGTGCAACATTTGTCGTTAACCACTGCCCAAATAACTTTGTCTTTTCGTCACTTGTTTCTGGATAATCAACTTGGACAGATTTAGAAGAATGAATTGTTTGTTCTGTTGTAGTGGTTAATACAGCGACTTGCTCAACGGTACCAAAATTTTGCTTGTTTTTTGAATGAACAAGCTTTAAAAATTGCTGCGTTTGACGTAGTAACGGCCAATCACCTTGTTGCAATTGTTTTAATGTAATGTCCGGTAATTCTTCAAGTTTTTTCCAAAATTTCAAAAACAGTAAAGCCGTGGCATGCGCATCCGCATTGGCACGATGTGCATTTTTGAGCGTGATATTTAAGTAGGTCGTTAAATCTAATAAACGATATCCCGGCGCCGTTGGAAACAATATTTGAGCAAGCTGTACTGTGTCAATAGCAGCGGATTTTAAGAGTGGAAAACCAGTTCTTTCGAACTCATCATTTAAATACGGATAATCAAAATTAACATTGTGCGCAATAATCACTGTATTTTGAAGTAAATTTTGCAATAACGGTGCAATTTCTTCGAAATACGGTGCGTTTTGCACATCCTTTTGTGATATATGCGTGAGCTGCTGAATTTGACGATCAATTAGTTGGCCAGGATTGACAAAAGATTCAAAATGATCAACGATTTGACGTTTCTTTATAAATGTCATACCAATTTGAATAATTCGTCCACCTTTTTTTACGCTATGTCCTGTGGTCTCAAGATCGACAACCACGAATGTATCGTTGGCGTTCATATAAAGCACCTTTCTAAACGTGCGTGCTAGAGCACTTTTTATGTGAGAATTGCGCTGTTTACTACACAATAATTATGCGCACTAAACAACGCAATTCTCTTTTATATTTTACACTAAATACTACTGTGCGGTACAATAGTAGAGTACATCTGGAGAAATTTATGTTAAGTCAAATGAATGGCGTAGGTCAATCCCACGCAAAAGCAATATTAATCGGCGAACACGCCGTTGTTTATGGCGAACCTGCCATTGCAATTCCCCTACCAAATATGACGGTCACTGCTACATTGAGGCCAGCATTTCGTGGTCAAACAATCGATGGTGCTGAATTCCATGGTGATTTAAGTGAACTTGGTGCAAACGTTGAAGGTATCCGACAGCTATTACTGCGCCTAATCAATAAATTTAAAATGACTAATGTGCCATTCCTTCTCTCTATTGAATCAAATGTTCCTCAAGAACGAGGATTTGGCGCTTCAGCTGCTCTAGCAACTGCGATTACAAGAGCATTTTTCGATTACTTTAACACGACTTTAAGTAATACGGAACTGAATTACTTCACAAACATTGAAGAAGTCATTTCCCATGGATCACCTTCTGGCTTAGATGCCACCACCGTTAATTCGAGCAACCCGATTTGGTTTATCAAGAACAAAACAATGGAAAAATTCGAAATGAACTTATCAGGTACGTTGGTATTAGCCGATACAGGTATCCATGGTCAAACCGTTCACGCTGTCAGCATAGTCAAAGAATTTTTGATTAATGATCAAGAACGTGCTTGGTCAACAATTAGTCATCTCGGACAAATTGCTGAAAAAATACGGATTGATATTTCTGAAAATAATCCCGAGCATTTAGGTATGATGTTTACAGCAGCCCATCATGAATTACAATCATTGGGTATTTCACATCCTAAACTTGACAAACTAGTTAATGCTGCGAATCATGCTGGTGCTTTAGGAGCAAAGTTAACAGGCGCTGGCATTGGTGGTGCTATGTTTGCTTTAGCTAGAAATAATAATGATGCAATCGCAATTGCCAATGCTCTCAATAAAGCTGGCGCACAGAATACATGGATTCAACCCTTATGAAAGCTACTGCCCATACAAATATTGCCCTCATAAAATACTGGGGAAAAAAAAATACGGAACTGAATCTACCGACAACTAGCTCACTTTCATTAACACTAGACAAGTTTTACACAACAACTTCTGTGGAACCTGCCAATCATGATCGTTTTATTTTAAATGACCAAGTCGTCGACGCCACTCGTGTTCATCGCTTTTTGGATATTCTGCGACAACAGTTGGGTGATTTTACACCACTGCAGGTTATTTCTGAAAATCATGTACCTACAAGTGCTGGATTAGCCTCCTCTGCTTCGGCTTTTGCTGCGTTAACAGGAGCTGTTACACACGAATTAGGAATGGACCTACCCAAGGAAGAATTATCCCGCTTAGCCCGTCGTGGTTCTGGTTCAGCTAGTCGCTCTTTTTTTGGTAACTTCGCCATGTGGCATAAAGGTATTGACGACGCATCTTCTTTTGCCGAGAGCCTTAACGCGCCTGAATTGCCCATTGCCTTGGTTGTTGCTGAGGTTTGTGATGCGCCTAAAAAGATAACTTCAACTGAGGGAATGAAACGTGCTATTACCTCACCAAATTATGATCGCTGGCTATCAAAGTCGGCTAATCAATTCATTGATATGCAACATGCTATCCTAGATCAAGATATTGACAAAATTGGTGCTTTGGCTGAAGATAATGCCTTGGGTATGCATGCTTTAAATTTAACAGCTACAAGAAGCCCATTCACTTATTTTACAGACAAAACACAATTAATTTTATCTTTGATACAAGATATGCGCCATCAAGGAATATTGGCCTATGCAACAATTGATGCAGGGCCAAACGTTAAAATTATCACAACAACGCAAGAAGCGCCCAAAATTGTGACCATACTAAATCATGCCATACCATCCCTGAAACTTGAAATTGCTCAAAGCGGGCCTGGAATTTCTTATGACTAAAATATTAATCCCTGGTAAACTCTTTTTGGCTGGTGAGTATGCAATTACTAATCCTGGCAATACCGCGCTTGTTGTTGCCATTACTACAGGGTTAGCAATAGAAATTACCACAGCCCGTGAAGTTTCTACTATTACTTCTAATATCATTACAGATGA